>JASFTY010000206.1:0-6876 GCA_050050535.1 Gemmatimonadales bacterium
AAGCGTGGCACGCGCTCACAGTATCGCACGTACTCTTCACCGAACCTTTCGCGCAGTTCCTTCTCCTCCAGTACGACGACCAGGTAGAGCGCCGGGACGATCGCGACGGCGATGAGATAGACGGCCAGGTAGTTGGTGAAGAAGGCGAGCGCGACCGTACCGAGCCAGACGGCTACGTAGCGGGGATGGCGGACGCGGCCGTAGACCCCCTCGGTGATCAACCTGCCGCCGCCGCCGTCGGGCGCCAACTCGGGGACGCCGATCAGGATACTGGTCTTCAGATGCTTGCGGCAGCGGACCTCGATGTAGACGGAGGCGCCGTAGAAGAGCAGGACGAGCGGCCAGAGGGCCGGGTCCGTACCGTACTGCACCGCGAGCAGCGGCTCGCGGTGGAGGTAGATCGCGCCCATGACGATGAGCGATCCGATCGTCAAGACCGTATAGAAGACGGGGCGTCCCAGCCTGCGCCAGAAACGGACGAACGGGTGGATCAAGTACCACGAACCGACGGCGGGCGGGTACGACATGACGGCGATCAGAGCCAGAACGTAGCGAGCCTTGTCCAAAGCCAGCGCGCCGCTGCGGAGGTATCGGCTGCGTACGATGGCCCGGGACGCCTGACCTAGACCAGCGCCGCCTCGAGCTCGAACGACACGTTCCCTTTGAGGGCGTTGGAGACCGGGCAGCCGTTTTTCGCCGCTTCGGCGGCTTCCTGGAAGGCCGTGGCGTCCATTCCGGGCACCCTGCCCTGCACGACGAGCCGCATGCGGGTGATGCGGAAACCTTCCTCCAGCTTCTCGAGGGAACAGTGGGCGGTAGTGTTTATGCTCTCCGGAGGCGTGCCGCCCCGCTCGAGCCCGGCCGCCAGGGCCATGCTCAGGCAGGCGGCGTGGGCTGCGGCGATCAGCTCCTCGGGGTTGGTGCCGGCGACACCCTCGAAGCGCGTAGGAAACGAATACGCTCCCGTGAAAGCGCCGGAGCCGGCGCTGAACTCGCCTTTCCCACCCTTGAGGCCGCCCTTCCAGACGGCGTTGGCGCTGCTGGTCGGCATACTCTACTCCTTCTCCGATCGGTTCATGATTGCCTGCTCGGGAAACGGCGTAATATAGACGTCCTTGCCATTTCCCGCTTCCCCTGCTCCCCCGATCCCGGGCTCGAGACGCGAGAACCCCTGACAGACACCCGAATAGTCAGATCTCCAACAGGCACCACTCCCTGTCGCAGGGCGCCGTCCCCATCTGGAGCCCCTTCTCGGGGGCGACGAGGACGTTGTTGCCGTGGTTGTAGCCGAACCCGTTCTCCGGGTCGTAGAGGCCGGGCTCGTTGGAGAACTGCATGCCGGCCTGCATGACCGTGTAGTCGCCCAGCGCCTGATAGGGCGGCTGGTGGCCTTCCATCCCTTCGCCGTGGCCGGGCCGGTGATAGATGAGGTGAGCGCAGCGGTTGCGCACCTGGTAGTCGTGCACCGCCTTCGCCACGTTCGAGCAGGTGTTGCCGGCCCGCGTCTCCTCGGCCTGGATGTAGTAGGAGGCGGTGTGGACGTCCCAGACGTGCTCCTGCCAGTCGGTCCAGGGCGCGAAGAGGAAGGACCGGTACTGCTCGCCGCCGTAGCCGCCGAGCCGCACGATACCGGAGAACTGGAAGGCGTGGCCGGGCTCGATGCGTGCCCAGGAGACCTGGTTGGGATGCGGGTAGGCGGTCTTGCGGCCGGTGCGGCACCCGAGATTGACATCGATGCCGACGGCGTTGTGGGTTTCGCCGTCTTGCGGGATGTCCTGCATGATGTGGTGCATCCCCCAGAGGCGCGCGGCGTTCTCGACCTCCCAGTCGAGCGTGCCACGGCCCCGCTCGATGAGGTAGTTGCGGACGAAGGCGTGGATCTCGGAGAAGTAGTCCATGGCGCGCTGCGTCAGCCGGTTCTCCATCTCGTCCTTGACCACGCGGTGGCGGATCAGGATGTCGTAGACGTCGACGAACCGGGCGTCCGGCATCTCGCGCGCCATGATCCCGAACTTGCCGCCCGACGGGCGGTGTGGCTGCGGTGTGTCGATCTCGCCGAACATGTCGAGCCGATCGGCGTCCTCGTGACCGGGCAGCAGGCCGATCTCGGCGGCGGCACCGCTGTCGATGCCGATCGTCTTGTCACCGTAGCCCAGCCGCGCCAGGGTGCGGCCCCACCACTTGTAGATGTTGACGGTGGGGCCCTGCTCGACGCGCCCGTCGTTGGGCTCGCCGCCCGCGCCGTGGTGGTAATCGAAGTACGAGTAGGCGTCGGTCTTCCACCAGCCTTGGACCAGTTGGTGATCGAGGTACGGGTGCAGCCAGATCAAACCGTCGTCGTCGTCCATCGGGAAGAAGCAGGCGAACGGCCGCTCGGTGGTCGAATGCAGCAGCCCCGTCGCGTAGACGATGTTCCAGCGCGTCGTGAGCAGGACGCCGCCGTCGACGCCGCGGCGGCGCGCCTCATCTTTGAGCGCTCGCGCCTTCGCCTTGTACCACTCGAGGGGCAGGCGGTGGAAGTCCGCCGCCGCCGGCAACTCGGCGCGGCGTCTACCTTGCTCTTTGCGCAGCAGGACGAAGCTCTCACCGGACTCGGCCCGTGCCATGGCCCGCTCGTCGGGCCAGGCGCTGCGCGGGCCGGTCACCAGCGCCGCGCCGGCGCCCAGTCCGGCGACCTTCACGAAATCGCGTCGCTTGATCGTCATCGTTCCCTCCGTTCGATATTGGGCATGCCACGGCGCCGGGTCAGAGTCGTCGCTCGAGGACCGAGCGGGTCTCGTCCAGCGCGCGATCGATGTCTGCGGTAGTCGTGAAGAAGTGGGGTGCGATGCGTATTACGTCGCCGCGCGCCGATGCGACGATGCTACGCTCCTTCAACAGGCCCTCCATATTGGCCGGGTCCGGCACTCTTATCGCCGTCGTAGCGCCTTTGCAGCGAACGTCGGCCGGGCCGGAGTACTCGAGGCCGCGGTCGGCGGCGGCCCGGATGGCGTGCGCGGAGAGCGCGTCGATCCGCGCCTCGATGCGTCGCGGATCGGCCCGCTCGATCAACTCCATGCCAGCGCGGGCCGCGGCGGCGGCGAACACCGGCGGCGTCCCGGTCTCCAGCCTGCGGGCGTCGGCCGCGTAATCGAGCCTCTTCGGATCGAAGGCGAACGGGTCCACCCGGCCGAACCAACCGGTGAGCGCCGGCTCCAGCCGCTCGACCAGCTCACCCTTCACGTAGACGAACGCGATGCCGGGCACCCCGAGCAGGTACTTCTGACTGCCGCTCACCAGGATGTCGACGTCCAGCTCGCGCACGTCGACCCGGCAGGTGCCCAGTGATTGGTACGCATCGACCAGCAGCAGCGCGCCGGCGCGGTGTGCGATCTCGGCGATCCGTCGCAGGTCCTGCTTGAAGCCGTTCTGGTAGTAGACGTGGGTGGCGGAGACGACGAGCGTGTGCTCGTCGACGCTGCGCTCGTAGGCGTCGAGCTCGATCGCCCCGTCGCGGACCGGGATGAAGTCGACCTCGAGACCGTAGCGCGCGTGTGCCAGCCAGACGTGTCCGACGGTGGGGAACTCGGCCTCCGTCGTCACGACGCGGCGCCGCGCCGCGCCACCGGTCAGCGCGCTGGCCACCGAGGCCACGGCCGCCGACGCCGACGTGGAGAGCGCCACCTCGGTGGGCTGCGCTCCGATCAGCCGCGCGAATGCCTGCTTGGCGCCCTCCACCTCTCCGATCCAGCTCGACCAGTCCATCCCCTTCGCGAGCCAGCCGTCGAGGTAGGCGTCGAGCGCGCGCCGGACGCGCCGCGACTGCGGGCCGTGCGAGCAGTTGGCGAGGTGGATCGTGGCGGCGAGGCCGGGGAACTCACGCTGCCAGGCTTTGGCCTCGTCATCGCCGATGGAACCCGGCCGTGTCTCACTCATCGCACGAACGCCCCGTACATCTCACGCAAACCGAGCACGAGGATGACGCCGATCCCGATCGGCACGACGTACTTGATCCAATAGAACCAGAAGCGCCCGACCGGCCGCCGCCCGACGCCCTTGTTCACCTCTTCCAGCGCGCGCCCCAAGCCGACGACCCAGGCGAGCCCGATGAGCGCCAGGGCACTGCCGATCGGCTGCATCGTCGAGCCCCAGAACAGGTCGCTCTTCAAGATGTAGTCGAGGCTCTGCATCGGCACGACGCCCAGCAGCAGCGCGGCGCCGCAGAAGACGAGCACCGCGACCTTACGATTCCAGCCGTGCTCGTCGGCCACACCGGCGACCAGGACCTCGAAGCCGGCCACCGCAGAGAGGAAGGCAGCGAAGAACACGAGGCCGAAGAACAGGGTGGCGAAAGCGGCGCCGCCGGGGATGCGGGCGAAGATGCTCGGCGCGGTCACGAAGGTGAGCGGTGGCCCGCTGCCTACCGCAACGCCCAACGCCACAGCGGCGGGCAGGATGACGAACCCGGCCAGCACGGAGGCGAGCGTTTCGCCGACGCCGATGGTAACGGCGCTCTTCCGCAGGTCCACATCGTCGTCCAGATAGCTGGCGTAAGTCATCAGAAACGTCCCACCCAGGGCCAGCGAGAAGAAGAGCTGTCCCAACGCCGCGGTGACCACACCGGCGTTGATCATCGAGAACTCGGGGTAGAGGTAGTAGGTCACCCCGGCACCGGCACCGGGCAAACTCAGCGAGCGGGCGATGAGAACGAAGAGGAGAACGAAGAGAAGCGGCATGCCGATCTTGCTCACGCGCTCTACGCCTCGCTTGATCCCCAGAATCAGCACCGCCGCCACCAGCGCCAACACGATGCCGGTCGTCAGAAACTGCCCCCAGAACCCGCCCAGCATCGCCTCGAAGAACGACTCCGGCGGCTGCTCGCCGATCGCCCCGCCCGCCGAGATGAACGTGTAGCGCAGCACCCAGCCGACCACCACCGTGTAGTAGCTCAACGCCACCAGCACCGTGACGAACAGAACCCAGCCGATCACCGCTCCGCCCGGCATCCCGATCCGCGTGAACGCACCCACCGGTCCGCGCCGCGTCATCCGCCCCAGCGCCAGCTCCGCCATCAGCGCCGGGATACCGAAGGCGAAGAGCAGGAACAGATACACCAGGAGGAACGCCCCGCCTCCGAACGCACCCGCCATGTACGGGAAGCGCCAGACGTTGCCCAGCCCCACCGCCACCCCGATGAACGTCATCAGCAGGCCGAAGGCCGACGCGAACCGCGGACGGCCCGCCGACGCGGCGTCACCGCCCGTCATCGATCTCGCTCCATGACGCTACCTGATAACACACGGGCGGCGGCGGTGAAAGGGTGGGTCCGACGGGGAGGGCCGGCGCGCCTGGCTCGCGCCACCGACCGAGGGCAATAGTGGAAGGGAGATCCGCCCGAGCCACCAGCCTCAGGGCGGAACTAGGGAATCACGCTGCAGATTGACCAACATCTTGCGCAGTCCCGCCTCAACCGCCCCACGCTCCCCTTCCCCCAACGTTCCCAACGCCCGGCGGACCTCGCCCAACCGCGCCTCGATCGCCCGGTCGGCCAACTCCCGGCCCACCTCCGTCAACGACACCCGTATGCCGCGCCGGTCACGCGGATCCAGGCCGCGCCGCACGTAGCCCGCCTCCTCCAGGCGGTCCAAGCGCGTCGTCATCGCCCCCGACGTCAGCACCGCATACTTCCGCAGCCGAGTCGGCGAAAGCTCGAACGGCGGACCCTGTCGCCGCAGCGCCAGCAAGACGTCCGCCGCCCAGGGCGCCAGCCCCAGCGGCGCCAGCGCCCGCTTGTCCCGGCTGCCGAACAGCTTGGCAAGCAGGACAACCCGACTGACGACTCCCAGCCCCCGGGCGTCGACATCCGGCCGCTCGCGTCCCCAATCCTCGATAGCTCGATCGACGGTGTCTCTTTCCATGGCGGACAAGATACGGTTTCGAGATTATCGCTGTCAAGTATCTTGACATTGAGCATCCGCCGGGTGTAGCTTTCCCGCCTAGCGATAGTGCGTCGGGGCGGCCTGACGGCGCTGGTGCGGCCGGAGGGGCCCCGCAGGACAGGTAGCAGGCGGGTGGGCGAGCGAGCGAGATCGAAGCGAGGCGGTGGGGCGAGCCGACCGATCGTTCTGGACGTGCCGCGGTTCAAGCAGCCGGACGATGTGACGTGTGGTCCGACGTGTCTGGGCCAGGTCTATCGGTACTACGGTCGTGCGAAGCCGGTGGCAGAGATCGTGGGGGAGATCCCGCGCAACCCGGACGGCGGGACGCTGGCGGTCTACCTGGGGGTGAACGCGTTGCAGGCGGGCTATGCGGCGGAGATCCACTCGTACAATCTGCGGATCTTCGACCCGACCTGGCGGCGGCTGGGCCGCTCGGCTCTGATCGAGAAGTTGGGGGCGCGGTTGCGCGCGGTGAGGTCGGAGAGGCTGCGGCGTGCGATAACGGGTCACCTGGAGTTTCTGGATCTCGGGGGCGCGGTGCGGTTCCCCGAGCTGACGGCTCGGCATCTGGCGGGCATACTGAGGAGCGGACATCCGATCATCACGGGTCTGAGCGCGACGTACCTGTATCGTACGGCGCGTGAGCGCGACGATGAGTACGATGATGTGGCTGGTGAGCCGGCCGGTCATTTCGTGGTGATTTCCGGGTACTATCCGAAGAGCGGTCGTTTTCTGGTACGCGATCCTTCGTCCCACATTCCGTTCAGTCGGACCGGGCGATACTCGGTGAAGGCGGAGCGATTGATCCCCGCGGTCTTGTTGGGTGATGTCACGTACGACGCGGTGCTTCTGGTGGTGAAGCCGGGAAGGGGGCGGCGTTTGTCATGAGTTCGCGGAGACGGTATCTGGTGGTTGCGGAGCGGGCCGATCATCCGCTGCTGACGGGAGCGCCGCTTCT
>JASFTY010000207.1:0-6833 GCA_050050535.1 Gemmatimonadales bacterium
GCGCCTATACCGTCTGGATCGGCCTCGGGGGGAGCGGGGTGCCCGACGCCTGGAACTGGGTCCGACTGACCCTGCTGCTCGTGGGGGTGTTCGGGACGTTCGTGGTCGTTACGGTGCCCGACCATTTCCTGCAGGAACACCTGTGGCGGCACGTGGCCGTCGGGCACGTACCCCGCATATTCGCCTGGACCGCCGGGGTCCTGATCGGGGTGGCCGTGCTGCAGCACGTCACCGATCTCGAGGCGCTGGTCCGGGAGAACCTCTGGACGATGCTAGCCGCTGCCGCGTTGCTGGGCGTCATCCCCGAGTCGGGTCCCCACCTGGTCTTCGTGACGATGTACGCTGCGGGCGGGATCCCGATCAGCATCCTGGTCGCGAGCTCGATCGTGCAGGACGGCCACGGCATGTTGCCGCTGCTCGCCCACTCGCGTAAGGACTTCCTGCGCGTGAAGACGGTGAACCTGGTGCTGGGCCTGGTTGTCGGTGCCGCGCTGCTCGCACTCGGAGCTTGAGTGTGAGGGAGGGAATATACCGTGCAAGAACAGACGACGAGCTTGGTAGATGTGCCCCCCGGGGAAACGGTGGTGGTTCGCCGAGTCCTGTTCGACAGCCTGCGAGCCCACTGCGCCGAGCGGGGGATCAAGCCGGGCGCTCGAGTGACCGTCGTGCGGAGCGGCGAGTCGAACGTGGTGCTCTGGGAGGCGGGTGGTAAGGTCGTGCGCTGCCCGCCGGAGGTCGCCCGCTTCGTGGAGGTGGCGCGACAGGTGGCGCCCGAGGTAACCGATGGTGTTTGACCACAGAGAAGGGGGTTTCACATGATGCGTGGTGAAGGAGAAGGCCGAGGCGGAAGAAGGGGGAAGGGCCGCGGCGGTCGCGGATACGGTGGTGGCAACAAGCCGGGCAGCGGCCCGGGTGGCCATTGCACGTGTCCCGACTGCGGGCACCGGATCCCGCACGAGGCGGGACAGCGCTGTCGTGATGTCAGCTGCCCGAAGTGTGGCTCGCCGATGGTCCGGGAGTAGGGCCCGGCACTCGACGGCTCTCGGCTGACTCTAGCAAACTGAAGATGAGGGGCGGCGAACGATGTCCAAGATCGCACTGACCGTCGCGGCGCCGGACCTGGATGCGGAGCTCGATCCACGGTTCGGCCGCGCGGCCTTCTTCCTACTAATCGACCCGGAGACGCTGGCCTGGGAGGGCCTCGCCAACCCGGCGCGCGAGGCGCGCGGCGGAGCGGGCGTTCAGACCGCTCAGTTCCTCGCCGAGCACGAGGCCGACGCGGTCGTCAGCGGCGACTTCGGTCCGAATGCCCAACAGGTGCTGCAGACCGCCGGCATCGCCATGTACATCTACGAGTCGTGCGAGACGGCGCGTCAGGCGTTGCAGCGGTTCAAGGCCGGCGAGCTTCCCGCCGTGGACTCGCCTCGGCAGCGGCCGGGGCGCAGCGACTAACGATGCGGATCGCCGTCGCCAGCGGCAAAGGCGGTACGGGCAAGACCACCGTCGCCGTCAGCATGGCGCTCAGTCTGATGACCGATGACGCGTCGGACGGCGGCACGCGGTACCCGCCGCTCTTCCTGGACTGTGATGTAGAGGCGCCCGACGCCCATCTGTTCCTGCGGCCGACGATCGAGGAGACGGCTGAGGCGAGCGTTCTCGTACCGACGGTCGATGAGAGCCGCTGTACGCTGTGTGGTCTGTGCGCCGACGTCTGCGAGTACAACGCTCTGGCCGTCCTGGGTGACGAGGTGCTGCTGTTCCCGGAACTGTGTCACGGGTGCGGCAGCTGCAGCCTGATCTGCCCGGAGCGCGCGATCAGCGAGGGGCCCCGCACCGTCGGCCGCTTGGAGGCCGGCCACGCCGGCGAGCTGCGGTTCGCGCGCGGCGTGTTGAACGTCGGCGAGCCGATGCCGGTCCCGGTGATCCGTCAGCTGAAGGCGTGGGCCCGGCCGCAGCCGGGTCAGCTCAGCATACTCGACGCGCCACCCGGGACTTCGTGCCCGATGGTGGAGGTGGTGCACGATGCAGACTTCGTGCTGCTGGTCACCGAGCCCACGCCCTTCGGCCTGCACGACCTCCAGTTGGCGGTCGAGGTCGTGCGCGAGCTGGGCCTGGCGGCCGCGGTGGTGATCAACCGCGATGGTATCGGGGACCGGGGAGTGGATGATCTGTGTGCATCCGAGGACCTGCCGATCCTGTTGCGAATACCCTTCGACCGGTGCGTCGCCGAGGGCCTCGCCCGTGGAGCGACGTTGCTCGATGTGCGGCCCGAGTACCGCGATCGATTGCGCGAGCTGGTACGCAGCGTCGCCGAGCGGGTGCTGGTGGGGGAGCCCGGGTAGAGCGATGACCGCGAAGCGAGGAGTGCCGCAATTCGAGTCGCGCGAGCCCCGGCAGCTGGTGATCCTGAGCGGCAAAGGCGGGACGGGGAAGACGGCGGTGGCAGCAGCGTTCGCCCACCTGGCCCACGCCGGTCCGTCGCCTATCCCCGCAGTGATGGTCGACGCCGACGTCGACGCCGCCAATCTGGAGCTCGTGTTGGGGCCCCAGGTCCTCGAGCGGCACGACTTCACCGGCGGGTCCGTCGCCTGGATCGACCCCGAGCGGTGCTCGGGCTGCGCCGTGTGCGAGGACGTCTGCCGCTTCGCGGCGATCCAGGTCGCAGGGGACAGCGGCGCTTACCGCGTCGATCCTCTGGCCTGCGAGGGCTGCGCCACCTGCTACCATCAGTGCCCCGATGAGGCGATCCGCATGGAGCCGCAGCTGGCCGGCCGCTGGTTCCGCTCGCGGAGCCGCTACGGGCCGCTCTTCCACGCGCGCCTCTACCCGGCGCAGGAGAACTCCGGCAAGCTGGTCAGCCTGGCCAAGCAGCAGGCCCGGCGCGCCGCCGGCGCCGAGGGCTATCCGCTGCTGATCGTCGACGGTCCACCCGGGATCGCCTGTCCGGCGATCGCCGCCGCCGCCGGCGCCGATCTCGCCTTGATCGTCGGCGAGCCGAGCGTAGCCGGGATCCACGACCTGGAGCGCGCCCTCGAGATGACCGCCCACTTCCAGCTGCGGAGCCTGGTCTGCGTCAACAAGGCGGACCTCAACAGCGAGGGCGTCGAGCAGATCGAGCGCAGTTGCAGCGCCCGGGCCGTCGAGCTCGTCGGCTGCATCCCGTTCGACGAAGCGGTCACGGCCGCCATGGTGCAGGGTCAGCCGGTGACCGCCCACCAGCCGGACTCGCCGGCCGGCCGCGCGCTGGCCGCGCTCTGGCACCGGCTCACCGACTTTCTGGACGGCCGGCCCGCGGCCGCCAGCTCCGACGCAACGTACCCGGAGCGATCATGAAGGTCAGTACTGTCGAGGAGATGCGGCGGCTGGACCGCCGCGCGATGACCGAGTTCGGCGTGCCCGACCACGTCCTGATGGAGAACGCCGGGCAGGCTGTGTACTACGCGATTCAGCGTCGGCTGAGCGTGCGGGGGCGACGCTTCATCGTGATCAGCGGGCCGGGTAACAACGGCGGCGACGGTTTCGTGGTCGCGCGCAAGCTGCATTCGAGCGGAGCGGACGTGCGGGTACTCGTCCTCGCCGATGCGAGCGGCTACGCGGGCGCCGCCCGCTTGAACTACGAAATGCTGGAGAAGAGCGGGGTCGAAATCCTGGTCGACCCCGGTACCGAGCGGATCGTCGACTCGTTGGCCCGCCGTGATGCGGTAGTGGATGGCCTGCTCGGGACGGGCATCAAAGGCGAGGTCGGCGGGCGCTTCCGCGAGGTCGTCGAGCGGGTGAACGATGCGGGCAGGCCGGTCTTCGCCATCGATATCCCGTCGGGCGTGGACGGCGACACGGGCCAGGTCCGCGGCGCCGCGGTTCGCGCCGACACGACCGTCACCTTCGGCCTGCCGAAGCGCGGCAACCTGCTGTATCCGGGTGCCGAGCTGTGCGGCCGGCTCATCGTCACCCACATCTCGTTTCCGCCGCAGCTGACGGCGAGTGACGACATCGCGGTGGCGGTCAGCCAGCCCGCCGAGCTGCCGCCGCGCCGGGTGGACGGTCATAAGGGCAGCTTCGGGGACAGCCTGTTCATCGCCGGTGCGCAGAGCTACTACGGTGCACCGTCGCTCGCCGCGTCTTCCGCCCTCAAGGCCGGCGGCGGCTATTCCCGGTTGGCGGCGCCCCGCTCGATGGTGCCGTTTCTGGCGGGCCTGGCGTCTGAGGTCGTGTTCGCGCCGCAGGACGAGACGGACGTCGGAAGCCTGGCGCTGAGCGCCCAGGATGAACTGCTCGAGCTCAGCCGCATCGTCGACTTCGTGGTCCTCGGTCCCGGCGTTTCGCTCGCCGCCGAGACGCAAGAGCTGGTGCGCCGGCTCGCCGCCGGCATCGAGAAGCCGCTGCTCATCGATGGCGACGGGCTGAGCGCGGTGTCCGAGTCGCTCGACGTAGTACGTGGCCGGAGCGGCGCCACCATACTGACGCCGCACCCCGGCGAGATGTCCCGGATCGCCGGACTGCCGATCCCCGAGATCCAGAGCGACCCGATCCCCGTGGTCCAGGACGCCGCCGAAGACCTCGGCGCCATCGTCGTTCTCAAGGGCGCTCACACGCTGATCGGCTTACCGGACCGACACGTCTACATCAACACGAGTGGTAACTCCGGTATGGCCTCCGCCGGGTCCGGCGACGTGTTGACCGGGACGATCGCCGCCATGTACGGGCTCGGGCTGCCGCTCGAGGACGCCGTCCGCACCGGCGTCTTCATGCACGGGCTCGCCGGCGACCTGGCGGCCCGGGCCAAAGGTGAGGACGGGATCACCGCACGCGACATCCTGGAGCAGCTGCCCGCCGCGCTGAAGGCCTATCGCGAGGACTTCTCCGGTATCACCGCCGACTTCTACGGCGCCGTCGAGGTGATCTGATGAGGGCGTGGGTGCTGGCGCGGCAAGCGCCAATCGACGAGCATCCGCTCGAGCTGGTCGAGCTACCGACGCCGCAGCCGCAGGCCGACGAGGTTCTTGTCCGGGTCGCTATGTGCGGAATATGCCGCACCGACCTCCACATCGCCGAGGGCGACCTGGCGGCGGCCAAGGACCGGCTGATCCTCGGTCACGAGATCGTCGGCCGCGTCGACGCGGTCGGTGACCGCGTGACTCGGGTCCGGGTCGGCGAGAAAGTCGGCGTGACCTGGCTCGGCCGCACCTGCGGTGAGTGCAAGCACTGCCGCGCCGGCCGTGAGAACTACTGCGCCGACTTCCAGGCTACCGGTCGGGATCTCGACGGCGGGTTCGCCGAGCACGCCGTGGCGCACGAGGACGCCGTCTTCTCGCTCGAGGGCATCGAGCTGCCGGACGAAGAGATCGCCCCCATGTTGTGCGCCGGCGTCGCCGGCTACTGCGCCTTCCGACTGATGAACGTCGAGGCGGGCGACCGGGTCGGACTGTACGGGTTCGGCCCGACGGCTTACTACGTGCTCGAGGCGGCCGCACATCTGGGGATCGACGTCTACGTGAGCAGCCGCTCGCCGCGCAACCTCGAGCGCGCGCGCCGGCACGGCGCGGTATGGGCGGGGAACGCCGCCGAGCGGCCGCCGCCGGTCGAGCTCGGTGCCGCCATCGTCTTCCCGCCCGCCGGCGCGCTCGTCGAGCTGGCGTTGCGGCACGTCGAGCCTGGCGGCGTGGTCGTGCTCGCACCTGTGGCGATGTCCACCATCGAGATCGACGACTACTCCGCCCACCTCTGGGGACGCGACATCCGCACGTTGTACAACGTGAATCGCCGCGATGCCGAGGAGTTCCTGCGATTGGCCCGCGAGATCGACCTCGGTCTCGGGACCGAGGTGTTCCCGTTCGATGCGTGCCAGGAAGCGATGATCCGCGTGCGGAACGGTGACATACATGAAGCCAACGCGGCGGTTCGGATATGAGCGCTCGGTCGCCCGGGCCCTGTGACAGCGTCACCCGCACAGCGTTATACTGCAAGCCGGACGAGCTTGGCGGCGCCGGCGAGCGCCGGCGACTGTAGGAGCGGGCACACACGAGCGTAGTGGGGGCGCAGAACGATGATGAACTTACGGCAGCGGACCAGCGTCGGCGCGTCGGGCGGGATGCTGATGTTGAGCGTCTGCGGGTTGAGCGTCGCACTGATCTGCGCGGCCGCCCGGGCGCCGGAGACGAGAGGTGAACCGGCAATGCACGCGCGAGCCGACAGCCTGAGAATCACGGTCCTCTACGACAACTACGTGCACGACTCGAGGCTGCAGACCGGCTGGGGCTTCGCCGCTCTGTTGGAGTACGGTGAGGATGTCGTGCTCTTCGACACCGGAGCGGACGGCCCGGCGCTGCTCGCCAACATGAGCACGCTCTCCATCGACCCCGCCTCCATCGATGCGGTCGTCCTCTCACACGCGCACGGCGACCATACCGGGGGGCTCGACGCGCTGCTGGGGACCGGCGTACGACCGCCCGTCTACCTGCACCCGTCGTTCCCCGACCAGTTCAAGCAGCGGATCGGCGCAGTTACCACGGTGATCGAGACCGAAGCGGGCCAGTATGTCGGGGATCGGATCTCGACCACCGGCCTCGTGGACGGCGGCATCCCTGAGCAGGCCGTGATCGTCGAGACCGCACCCGGACTCGTCGTCGTCACCGGCTGCGCCCACCCGGGCGTGGCGCGGATGGCCGCGACCGCCATGTCGCTGAGAGACGGGTCGGTCTACCTGGTGATGGGCGGCTACCACCTGCGCGGCGCCGGGCCCGATCAGCTCCGGGCGCTGATCGCCGAGTTCCGGCGGCTCGGCGTCGAGAAGGTCGCGCCCACCCACTGCACCGGCGACCCGGCGATCGAGATGT
>JASFTY010000208.1:0-6772 GCA_050050535.1 Gemmatimonadales bacterium
CACAGGTAGCCACACGTTGCTGGACGTCATCGACGGCGTCGGTTCAGATCTCATCGGCCTTGAGGCCGGGGTGATCCCGGTGGTCCCTATCGAGGTTGAGATAGACGTCAAGCCCGGCGGCGAAGACAACCCGATCAACCTGAAGAGCAAAGGCCTCATCCCGGTGGCAATCCTGACGACCGCAGGCCTTGACGCTGGCACTATCAACCCGGCGACTGTAACGCTCGGTGACGAGGAAGGTAGCGATACGCCGGTTGCTGAGCGTAGGAACGGTACGCTGGCGGCAGCGTTGGAGGACATCGACGTGGACGGCGATTTCGATCTCATCCTGCACTTCGAGACCCAAGCGTTGGTCGATAACGGTGATCTGACATGTGCGACCACAGAGCTTGTGCTTTCCGGTGAGACCACGGCGGGGTCATTAGTCAGAGGGGGCGACGCCGTGCAACCCGTCGGATGCACGCTGGCACCGTAGACGGACACTGACCGACAGCGTTCAGGGCCGGCGCATCGAGGGGCTAGCCTACGACGTGGCGAACGGGGGAGCCGATGTGGGCCGCCTGGGCTGACCTCGCCAGGTCTTGGAAGAGTGCCGGATTCGCCCGAGGGCCGGTGGCGCAGCGGGACCTAATCGTCCGGCCGCAAGCCGAGCGGTCTCGGCGGCGGCCGCAGTCGCTGCTCACAGGTGCCGAGTCCGCCCTTCACAGCCCTGTTGCACAACAGGGGAGGACAACAATGGCGATGATCTGTGCACACGCTGCCCCTCGCGCCGCAGCCCTCCCCGGAACGCAGAGGAACGCAACCGGGTACCGTCGCCGGTATGGCGACCACGGCCAGTAGCAGAAGCGACAAGACCAGGCGGCTACGGAGTTTGCCCACGATGTCCTCCGGTACGAGACTCTGGCCGTACCATGCGCGGCACCCGTCAAGCCGCGGTCAAGAGCGCTCGACAGCGGCTGCGGATCAACGGCGAGATCGGGTCGGATCGCTTGGCCGGTCTTCAGATGGACGGTGGCGCCGCCAGCTTCCCGGTCGTGCGGCCGACCGGGCAGGGTTGACGCTGACTCGGCTTCTCGGGTATAGTCGAGGACAGAGGGGGCCCGTAGCTCAGTTGGTTAGAGCAGCCGACTCATAATCGGTAGGTCGCAGGTTCGAGTCCTGCCGGGCCCATTTCCTGGTCACGCAGCGAGCCACTCATGTCTGTATCCATTCGACGCACCATCTACGGCCTGCTGAGCGCGCTCGGCTTCGCGATGATGATCCCGTTCTTGTTGACCTCGCGCAGCTTCGAGGCGCAGTTAGGGAGCAGCCCCTTCGACGTCGAGGCGGGCCTCGACCTGAGCGCCATGCCGGGGTTCGAGCGGCAGTCGTTGCTCTTCCTGCTGGGCTTGACCATGGCCGCCTGTTTCCTCTATGCGGCCCTCTCTGTGGGGAGCCCGAGAGGCTGGCGCCCGCGGGAGAACGGCACGCCGCGCTGCAGCCGTTGCGGCGCCGAGATTCCCTTCGGGGTGCGTCAGTGCCCGGCCTGCGAGCAGCGCCTGACCTGGTAGCCTGCGTGTCGCTTCCCGAGCCGCAGCAGGATTGACAACTAACGCCCCTGCGGCCACGTTTCTAGGTTTGGAACCAGCAGTTACCAGCGTTTCGGACGTGCTGTGAGCGCCGCGGACGTCGCTGGGCGGGCGGCACGCAGCGAGACTGCTTCCCCAGGGCGCTCGCCGGCGCGCGCCGGGTCGTAGCACGAGGAAGGATTGCAGAGAGGATGTTCTCGGGAATACGAGGGCGGCTATTGGCCATCGGCGGTATCTGTCTGATGTGCCTCTGGGCGTTGTTGGGTCCGCTACTGACGGCCGAGGATCCGGAGGACAGGCGCCCGATCAAGTTGGGATTGGACCTTCGCGGTGGCACGCACCTCGTGCTGCAGGTTAGCGACCCTGAGCGTGCCATGACGACCGAGGCACGTACCGACGCCGCGAACCGCGCGCGCGAGATCATCGCCAACCGCATCGACGAGTTCGGGGTGCGCGAACCGACCATCCAACGGGTCGGCGTCGATCGCATCATCGTCGAGCTGGCCGGCATCCAGGATGTCGATAGGGCGAAGGGGATCATCGAGCAGACGGCGTTCCTCGAGTTCAAGATCGTCGCTGACGGCGCCGAGTTCGTCGATCGCCTACCGGCGATCGACAGCGTGATCGTCGCCGCGTTCGGCGAGGAGGCGATCCCCGAGGAAGCGCGCGTCGAGACCGCGCCCGGGCTCGAGGATCTGTTCCAGCAACGCGATTCCGCCGAAGCGACGCCCCCGTCGAGCGAGGCGGCGCTGCGGCCGCTCACACGCCTGCTCCTCGATTCAGGACAGCCGGGCGTCGGCGTCTTCCTCGTCGAGGAGCCTCAGGTAGAGACCGTCGAACAGTACCTCGAGCTTCCGGGGGTCCGTGCGCGGATCCCCAATGACATAGCGCTCCACTGGGGTACCGAGGTCCGGGCCATCGCCGGCAAGACCTACACGCCGCTCTACGTCACCGAAGCCGAACCGCTGATCACCGGCGAGTACCTGGTCGACGCGCAGGCGATCCGCGACCCACAGTACGGAACACCTATCGTTCCCTTCCGCCTCACGCGCCAGGGTGGCCGGATCTTCGAGCGCGGCACCTCCAGACACGTTGGCGATCTCTTGGCGATCATCCTGGACGGTAAGGTCCAGGGTGGCCCGCCGGTCATCCGCGATGTGCTGGGCGACCGAGCCCAAATCGAGCTCGGCACCGGTTCGACACTCACCGAGGCGCAGGACATCGCCCTCGTGCTCCGTGCCGGTGCCTTGCCGGCACCGATGGAGATCATCGAAGAGCGGACGGTCGGCCCGTCGCTCGGGCAGGACTCCATCGATCAGGGCGAGATCGCCGGCGCCATCGGCGTCGCTTTGGTCATAGTCGTGATGATCGCCTACTATCGGATCGCCGGCATCCTGTCGGTGGCCGGCCTGTTGATCTACGTTCTGATCATAATGGGTGGCCTCGCCGGCCTGCAGGCGACGCTCACTTTGCCCGGCATCGCCGGCTTGATCCTCTCGATCGGCATGGCGGTCGACGCCAACGTGCTGATCTTCGAACGGATCAGAGAAGAGATCCAAGGCGACAAGACACCGAGGACCGCTGTGGATTCCGGGTTCCAGGCGGCGCTCTCCGCCATCATCGACTCGAATCTGACGACCCTGATCACCGCCATCATCCTCTACCAGTTCGGGACCGGGCCGGTCAAAGGATTCGCGGTGACGCTGTCTATCGGTATCGTAGCATCGTTCTTCAGCGCGGTGTTCGTGGTGCGGACCTTCATGCTGATCTGGCTGGAGTCGCGCCCCGCCAGCGCCGAGCTGAGCATATAGGAAGTAAGGGAGCCGATCGATGCGGCTGTTTGCGAAGGCCAACTACAAGTTCCTCGAGCAGCGGCAGACCGCCTATGTGGTCTCGGCCGTATTCATCACGCTCGGTGTCCTCTCCATCGCCCTGCACGGCGGCCTGAACTACGGCGTCGATTTCACGGGCGGCACGCTGTTCCAGGTGCGCTTCGAGGGCGACGTCACGGCATCTGACGTTCGCAGCGCCCTTGGCGCCGCTGGTGTGACGGACCTGCAGGTCCAGAACTTCGGCCGTGAGAACGAGTTCCTCATCCGGATGGCCGAGTTCATCGAGGGTGGCGACCGGGAGCTAGCGATGCAGGTCAGTCAGATCCTCGATGACAATTTCGGCGCCGGCTCCTACGAGGTCGTGCGAACCGAGGCGGTGGGTCCGCGGGTCGGCGCCGAGCTGAGGCAGCGCGCGGTTGGTGCGGTGCTGATCGCCTTCGTGCTCACACTGATCTATCTCGGGTTCCGCTTCGAGTGGCGGTTCGGCCTTGCCGCTATCGTTGCGACGTTCCACGACATCCTCATCGCGTTCGGTGTTATCTCGCTGTTGAACATCGAGATCTCATTGCCGACCGTGGCGGCGATCCTGACGATCATCGGGTACTCGCTCAACGATACGATCGTCATCTTCGACCGCATTCGCGAGAACTTGAAGAAGCACCGGCGCCTCAGCTACATCGATATCCTCAATCTGTCCATCAATGAGACACTGCCGCGCACCGTGATGACCAGCGGAACGACGTTCGCGGTCCTGCTCGCGCTAGCAGTATTCGGCGGCGCGGTCATCCGCGAGTTCACCATCGTGCTGATGGTCGGGATCATCATCGGGACCTACTCGTCGATCTTCGTTGCTTCCCCGACCCTGCTCGAGGTCGAACGCCGCTCGGGCGGCATGCGAAGCAAGAGCGACCGCAGAAAAGTAGCGGCGGCGCGCGCCGACGCGTGAGGCTGTTCGACTCTCACGCCCATCTGACCGACGAGAGCTTCGTCGCGGAGCTCGACGCCGCCCTGGAACGCGCAACGGCGCGAGGTGTCCGTGCGGTCGTCTGCGTCGCCAGCGACCTCGCGGATTCGCGGGCCGCCATCGACCTGGCACGGACGGCTTCGCGACCGCGCATCTGGGCGACGGCCGGCCTCCACCCGCACGAGGCGGAAGCCTGGACGCCCGAGGTGGCTGCCCGGCTCGAGGCGCTGGCCGGCTCGGGACCCGTCGTCGCCGTTGGCGAAACGGGGCTCGATTTCTATTACGAGAACGCACCGCGCCGGGAACAGCACGGAGTCTTCCGAGCACAGCTCGATATGGCGGCGCGTCTCGGCCTCCCCGTCGTCGTCCATAGCCGCGAGGCGGATGAGGAGACCGCAGCGCTGATCGAAGAGTTCAGCGGGCGCGTCGCCGGCGTGCTGCATTGCTTCAGCGGCGGTAGCGGGCTGCTGGCGGCGGGCCTTGCGGCGGGCTGGTACGTCTCGTTCTCGGGGTTGGTCACGTTCAAGAAGTTCAGCGACCTGGAGATCGTGCGTGCGGTGCCCGGCGACCGGCTGCTGGTCGAGACCGATAGCCCGTACCTGGCGCCGGAACCGATGCGGGGACGGCGGAACGAGCCGGCCTTCCTGGAGCATACGGTGCGGCGCCTGGCGGAGATCCGGGGCGAGGAGCCGGAGGAGGTAGCCGAGCGCACGTTCGAAAACGCGTGCCGCGTCTACGGTGTGGCCGAGTCGCTGTCGCAGTGAACCGGAAACGAAATTCGAAATTTGAAGTTCGAAGGTCGAGCTTTGTTCCCTTCAAAGCTTGATGGTTGCCCCCTCCACAGATAGCTTCGCTGCATGACGCGCCGCATTCACATCCTTCCCGATCACGTCGCCAACCAGATAGCGGCGGGCGAAGTCGTCGAACGCCCGGCATCTGCGGTGAAGGAACTGGTCGAGAATTCGCTCGACGCCCGGGCCGGCATGATCGAGATCGACTTGCAGGCCGGCGGCAAGACGCTGCTGCGTGTGGCCGACGACGGTCACGGAATGGTGCGTGATGACGCGCTGCTCGCGATCGACCGGCACGCCACATCGAAGATCAAGGATGAGAAGGACCTGCGGAGGATCCGCAGCTTCGGGTTTCGTGGCGAAGCGCTGCCCTCGATCGCTGCCGTGTCACGCTTCGAGCTCGAGACGGCCCCGGCCGAGGGTGGGGAAGGGACGCGCATCAAGATCGAGGGCGGTCGCGTCGTGGCCGTGGATGAGATCGCCAGGCGAGGTGGCACGACGGTTACCGTGCGCTCCCTGTTCTTCAATGTGCCGGCCCGTGCGAAGTTCCTCCGCTCGGCCGCCGCCGAGACCAGGGCGGCCTCGGAGGCGACGGTCCAGCTCGCCTTGGCCAATCTGAGTGCCGCCTTTCGGCTGCGGTCGAACGAGCGTGAGCTGCTCGATCTGCCGCGCACCGGTGAGCTCGCCGCGCGCGTGGGCGCGATCTGGGGAGACGAGCTGGCGGCAACGCTGATTCCGATCAACCACGTTTCCGACGGTATTCGCGTTGCCGGCTTGATCCAGCGTCCTGCCGACACGCGGCCCGGATCGCGAAGGGTCTATCTGTTCGTCAACGGCCGCCCCTTCGCCGATCGCTTCATCGTCCGCGCAGCAGAGGAGGGCTACCGTACGACGGTACCGCCGGGCCACAGACCGGCGCTCTTCCTCTACCTCGAGGTGCCGGTGAAGGATGTGGACGTCAATGTCCACCCGACGAAGGCGGAGGTGCGCTTTCGCAACAAGATCAAGACGGAAGCGTCGGTGACGGAGACGGTCCGCTCCGCCCTCGAGGGGTTGGAGAGCGCGCCGAGCCTCGGTCGCTACGCGGACGTCTCTCAGCTCGTCTCGCGCGGGCCGGCGCCCGGTGCGCTGCGGCCGCAACCGGAGCGCACGGCGGCGGCGAGTCAGATAGCGCTCTTCGTACCGGGGGACGCGCCGCCTCAGGTGCCGGCGGAGGGGGAGGAATCGGAGAGCGGCGCGCCGACGGCTCGACCGGGCGCGATGTGGCAGTTGCACAATTCGTACATCCTCGCCGAGACACGTAGTGGGCTGATCATCGTGGACCAGCATTCGGCACACGAGCGTGTGCTCTTCGAGCGGATCATGCGAGATTACGACGAGGGCGGTGCAGCGTCACAGCGCCTGCTGTTCCCGATGACGATCCGCCTTTCGCCGACCGAGATGCAGGCGGTCGAGGAGCTCCACGGGATCCTGAAGCAGATCGGATTCGAGCTGGAGGCATTCGGCAGTAACACCGTGATCATCCACGCCGTGCCCGACCCGCACCCCCACTTCGATGCCGAACGCTGTTTCCGCGAGATGGTCAGCGAGTTGGCGCAGGGCTCACCGCTCGTCGAC
>JASFTY010000209.1:0-6766 GCA_050050535.1 Gemmatimonadales bacterium
ATCACGAACGCAGTCGATAGGCTGTCCGACAGGCCTACCAGGAGGAGACTTCTACGTGGTTGAAGTGCCCTGAGCAGCGTTCGCTACTCGCTCACCGATCCCTGTGGGTGTCAGCGTGACTCTCGATTGCGGCTGCTGCCGAAGGACACGTTCGAGTCGCGTTGCGGTGCTTGATATTATGGTCAGTCGGGGCGCCGGGATTCGAACCCGGGACCTCCTGCTCCCAAAGCAGGCGCGCTACCGGACTGCGCCACGCCCCGTCATAGGTCTTCGCCCACTCGCGCCGTAGAAGGATAGAAGGATGGGCTCGGAGCGCCAGCCCCGGGGGGGGCCGGCTACTTCCTGCCGTCGTCCAGCTCGCGGAGCTTGCGCAGGATGCCGAGCGGGCTCTCCCCCTCCGCTGCAGCCATGATCCGGTCCATCTTCTTCTGATCCGCGTCGAATTTCCTCTTCAACCTTGCCTCGTAGGCGTCTTTCAGTACCTCGATCAGTTTCTCGAGCTCGTAGGGCTTCGGCAGATAGCTGAAGGCCCCAACCTTGGTCAGCTCTACGGCGCTCTCGAGCGAGCCGTGGCCGGTGAGAATGATGGCCTCGAGGAACTCGTGCTCGTCTTTCAGTATGCGCAGGAGCTGTCCGCCATCCATGCCGGGCATCTTCAGATCGAGCAACGCGAGATCGAACTTCTCTTTCTTCGCCAACGCGATGGCGTCTGGTCCGTTCGTCGCGGTCCGAACGTCGAAGCCCCGCTTGGTCAGCCGCTGAGCTATCGCCTTCAGGAAGCGGGTCTCATCATCCACGATGAGCAGCTTGATCACTTTCTCCATTTCTATCTCCTTCCGGCGTGGGTCTCTCCCGACGGCTTAGACAGTCGGGAAACCCAACCAGAGCCAGTACCCCAGGATCGCCCAGACCCAGAGCACAGCGAAGCTGATGACAAGAACAAAGAAACCGTGCTTGAAGAAATCCACCAGGGTGACCAGTTGCTCGCCGGTGCTGGGGTCTTTCGCCATGGCATAGGCGAGTGCGTTGGAGGGGGTTCCGATAATGAGCATATGGGCGAAGGAAGAGGCGTAGGCGGTGGCGAACCCCACCATCCACGGATGGACCCCGGCGACCGTCGCCATGGGCACGGTGACGGGCCCGATGGCGGCTACCGTAGCACCGTCACTCATGAAGTTGGTGGCCAGACCGGTGAACAGACTGGAGGCGATGGCCAGACCGCTTCCGCTCGCCATGAAGTCGGGCAAGAAGCCGACAAAGACGTCGGCCAGGAAGAGGGCAGCTCCGGTCGACGCCAGTCCTGCCCCGATGGCGGTGGCTCCGGCGTAGAGGGCCACCACCTCCAGATGGATGTTCTGCATGTCCCGCCAGGGAAGAATCCGGAAGATATTCAGGATGACCAGGCCCAGAATCACCGGTCCTCCCATCCCCAGTACTCGGCTTTGCGTGATCCAGAGGAGGACGACCAGAGCGAGGACCGCGCCCGTTACGTACTCCGCCCGTGTCACGGGTCCGATCTTCTCGGCCGCGCGCCGGACCTCGGCGGCGACGTTCAGCCGGCTGACCGACACCTTCCGGCGCAATGCGAGCAGAAAGTAGAGTCCGACCGCCAAGGACATCACCGGCACCAGCGGTAGTCCGTACAACACCCACTCGCCGAAAGTGGGCGCGACGCCGTAGTCGGCCAGGATGCCGACCATGATGGCATTCCTGCCGCCGGCCGCCGGCGATCCCGGTCCTCCGGAGTTGGCCGCATAGCAGAGCGCCAGGGCCATGAGGACCATGAGGGTGCGGTCTTTCTTGATCCCGGTCGATCGCAGGGCGCTGGCATACACCATGACGAAGAGCGGCATGGTGAAAGCCACCAGGGCGTGCTCGGAGAGGAACGAGCAGGCGACGGAGAGCAGGGGTAGGAATACCACGAGAAAGAGGGTCAGGTTCTTCGCCGGCGCCAGGAGCAGCAGGCCGATCCGGCGGTCGAGTCCGGTCTTGGTCATCGCCTTCGACAGCGCCAGCACACCGAAGATGAATATCACCGCATCCTTGGCGAAGGCCTGGGCGACACCGTCCGGCTTGAAGATGTCGAAGAAATAGAGGGACGCAGCGATGAACAGGCTCGTGACCGCCACGGGTACTGCGCCCGTGGCCCAGAAGAGGGCGGCCACTACCAGGATGGCGAGCATCGCCATGGCCCGACGAGCCGCCTGCTCCGGGCTCAGCGACACCGTCTCCCGGGTTCCGTCCTCCCGAACGGCCACCTGATCCAGCTTGTGCTTGCGGCTGTAGAACCCGGAGATGGTCTGCCCCGGTGCCATCTCGCGGTACGAGGCGTATCCGAGGATGGGATCAGGTGTCGAGCGCTGAATGTCGGGTTGACTCTTCCTGGCCCCGAGCAGCTCTACGAGCCGGGCGGGCGGAGCTGGCACGACGATGGCGGCGAAGAGGACGGCCCCCAGCAGGATGAAGAGCGGGCGTGAGTTGTGGCTCCCCATGAACCAGCGGAGGGTGGACTTTCGGTCCGCGGGGAGATGCGCCATCTCGTGGCGCGCCTTGGCAAAAACCACCGCATCCTTGGCCTCCTCCAGGACCGCGGCCAACTCCTCGACGGTGCAGGGCTTCTGAAGGTATCTGAAGGCTTCCAGCCGACCGGCCTCGGTGGCCGAGTCGAGGCTACCGTGCCCGGTGAGCATGATCGCCTGGATGGCCGGGTTGAACGCTTGCATCTCCTGGAGCGTCTGGATACCGTCCATTCCCGGCATCTTCAGGTCCAACACGGCGATCTCGATGTCGCTGTCGGTTCGGACCTGTTTTACCGCATCCTCCCCGTTGTCCACATCCACGACGTCGTATCCCCTGGCCCGGAGTCGCCTGGCCAGGTTCGTGCGGAAACGATCCTCGTCATCAACGAGCAGAACTTTGGACATTGTCGCAGCCTAATTCCCTTCCTTTGTGCAATCCCCCTGCATGATCTGCCGAGAAAGCTCCTCGAATAGGTCGCTCAAGCGGAGGATGCCCACGGTCTTGCCCTGCCTGTGGACCAAGAGGGAGAGGGTACGATGCGCGAGGAACTTGGCGATCGCATCGGAGAGAGGCGCGTCCTCGCCGATCCCCACCGTTCCCGGGCTGTACACATCGCGGACGGCCACATTGCGCGCCCGTTCGCAGATATCGATGAAATCACCGGTCAGCAGGTCGAGCATCCGCATGGACTCGTCGCGTAGATCGTCTCCCACACCGGCTCGATCGAGGAGACCGGTGGCGATCATGGGCTTGCGCTCCGGGAGCAGCGCTCGGAGGAAGGCGAAGTGGTCCATCTTTCCGATGATCTCTCCGCGCCGACCGCGCACGAGGATCGCGCGGTGCGGTTGCTGTCCCGGACGAACGGTGGCCTGGGAACCCGCCAGAGCCTGGAGTCCATCCAGGACCGTAGCGTCCTCTCCGACTACGGCGTAATCGGAGAGAGGCAACATCAGTTCTTTGACTTTCTTGGCCATTCGCTGCTCCCCTCCCAGGACACTGCCAGCTAGTCTGCCCCTACCGGAAGCTCCACGATGAACGTGCTACCATCGCCCGGGGTGCTGTCGACGTAGAAGTCACCGCCGAAGCTCTGAATGATGCTGTAGCTGACGCTGAGGCCGAGTCCGGTGCCACACCCCGGGTCCTTGGTGGTGAAGAAGGGCATGAACACCTTCTCGAGCTGGTCGGGTCGAATCCCACAACCCGTGTCCCGGATGGCTACTGCGACCCGAGCGTCTCTCAGAGTGGTGATAACGGTGAGCGTGCCTCCTCTTTTCATGGCATCGATCGCGTTCTTCACCAGGTTGACGAACACCTGCACGAGCTGGTTGCGGTCCGTGGCGATCTCGGGAACCCGTCGATCGTACTGGCGCGTCACGACCACGTTGGAGATGGCCAGCTCGTTTCCCAAGATGACGTCGAGGACCTCATCCAGAATGTCGTGGATGTCGTGCGACTCGATCCTGACTTCGGTTTGCCGGACGAACATCAGGAGCTTGCGAGTGATGTCCCGACAGCGGAAGACCGCCTCCTGAATTGCGTTCAAGTGGTCGGGGATGTCGAGCGGCTCGTCGTCCTCATCGGCGAGCGCCGGGTCCAGAGCATCTCTCATGACTCCGACTTCCTCGGCGATCACGGCCAGCGGATTGTTGATCTCGTGTGCGACCCCGGCTGCGAGCTCCCCGACGGAAGCCAGCTTCGCCGCGTGGACGAGCTGTCCGGACAGTTCCGCTTCGTGTTGCACCGTGGCCAGTCGGGCCCCAACCACCTGCCGAGCGCGAACGAGGATCACGACGCCGGTCAGCAAGAACACGGCGAGCGTCCCGATGATGAACTCGCCGGGGAGCCCCACGAGGCCGGAGCCCGGAGATTCCCGAGCGTCGGTGACGATCAGGGCCCAAGGAGTCTGGCTGAGCCAGGCGAAGGCGTAGGCCGGACGGCCTGTGCCACTGTCCTCGCCGACGAACCCCCTGTCTGCCTCCGCGGGTGGCGCGAAGCCGGATGGCAGAAGCGGGTCGCCGAGCTTCGGAACGGTGACCTGTAGGACGCCCTGGCCATTCACTATGGCGGCGTGAACCTCATTGGCGCCCTCGAGGGTCGTGAGGTAATCGGAGAGTCGCTCGGGGGAGAGTGCGGCACGGAGGATCCGGACCGAGTCCCCACCCCCCCTTCGGACGGCGATCGTGAAATGTGGCTGGTCCCGAAAGCCGCGGTAGATCTCGGTGATCACCGAAGTCCGCTCGGAATCCCGGAGCTCGCGGTACCAATCCTCTTGACGGTAGCTGACATCCCCGGGGTAGTTGACCGGCCCCACGTAGGCCAGCAAGTCGCCGTCCTCGCCGACCACGCCGAGGTCTACGAAGGCGTCACTGGTCTGCCGAAGACTCGCCAGGGACCCGGGGAGATGCTCTTCCCACCTCCCCTGGCCGAGTACGGGGTCGTCGATGATGTTGTCGAGATTGACCAGGCGCTCTCTGAGGAAGAGGTCGAAGGTCGCCGCCTGGTGTTCGGCTATGACCTCGAGATGGGCCCGCAGACTCTCGCGAAGAAGCTGCCGATATTGGAGGAGGAAGAAGGCGGCTAGGAGAACGAGAGGGACAAAATAGAGCAGGACCATACGTCCCAGCGTATGCCAGAATAGCTCGCGCGGGTGAACGTCCCCTCTCGGCTCGGGTCGCCGGACCGAGCCTCCAACCGACCGGGCAGCCATGCCCTCCTCCGGGAAAGCCAGGCCATCTTGCTGACTCCCCACCGACCTGGCGCGAACTGTCCAGACTTCCTCGCGCGCCACTGGCGCCGAGGGCCCCAGGGATCGCCCAACGTGTCAAGAATAGTGCACCTTTTGTGCCGTGGGGAGCCCCCGAGCGGGCGGCGATCACCGAGCCATCGTAACACTCGAGCGCGGCATGACGCGTACTACGGCGCGCTGCGCGTCCAGATCGCGATGACGCCGCAGCCGCCCCAGCTGCCGCCGAACCTGGCGGGGATCCCGCCGGCACCGTCGTAGACCTCGATCCCTGCGATATCGGTGGGCAAAACGAGGTCGTCGATCTCGACTTCATCGAGAATACGAGACTCCGGATCGGGACCGCCATCCTGAACGCGCCTTCCGTCCACGTAGACTGTCGGCCAACAAGGGATGGCACCACGACCCGGTATGTAGCGCTGGTGACGGCGGAAATGAAGCCTCGGCTTCACACTGTTCGGGCCTCGGATCAGAGCGATGCCTGGGAGACTGGCGATCATGTGTGTGATGCGACTCGGCCGTTGCAGTTCGATCTCCGCACGCGTGATGAAGCGACCCAAGCCTCGCTGCAGCCGCTCGTAGAAGTCGTGCATACTCGGGGACAAGTATTCGCGCCGAACCGAAGCCAGCAGCGGAGCCAGCGCGATCGGCTCCTTCGCCAGCCGCACCTCGAAGTCGACAATCTCGCGCCCGACCACCTCGATCGTGTCGGTACGCGTCCCGTACGAGAGGTGCTCCAGTACCACCTCGTAGACGCCCGGCGGCACTCGCGGGAACAAGAACAGACCCCGATCGTTGCTCAACCGGACGAATTCCCTCTCGTCCCCTATCAACCGCACATCCGCTCCCTCGACCGGCTCGCCGCTATCGCCGTCCACCACACGGCCCGTCACCACCGCCAGCCCAACCGTAGCGTCTTGCGCCCGAGGCTGCTCAGCCACCACACCGCCGATCATGACCAGCGCCGCCACCACTGCGGCGCGCCCGTATCTCCGGGGTCCTGACAGTTCGCCGCTCATCTCTTCGCCTAGCTTCTGTCTGATGATCGAGAGCTGGAATTCAATATGCGGGCCAGCGGCCTCGGGCGTCCAGCGCCACCGAGTCGCTGCCCGCTCCGCCCTAGGCCAGCCGCTGGGCGAGCAATTTGGCTTGCGGCGCCGTGCCCGCCTTCGACCACCCCTCGCGTGAGCGTGTCTAGGTGTTATCACGGCTGGAGTTAGGGCTTTGGGCCGTAGAAGACACTTGAGGACGCTCGGTGTCTCACGCAGCTCGCCGCCGCCTCGTCTTCCTCGCCTCTCTGTTCCTCCGCGCGTGTGCGGGCGTAGTTTCCCCACCGATCCAACAACGCCGATCACGGAGCTACAAACCATGAAGACGCAGACACTCAGCCTCACCATCGCCCTTCTTATCGCCGTCGCCGTCGGTTGCCGACCGGCCGACGACGCCCGGTCCTTCCCGACGCTGACCGGCGAGTATCTGGGCCAGCCGGTGCCGGGGAGCGAA
>JASFTY010000210.1:0-6751 GCA_050050535.1 Gemmatimonadales bacterium
GTTCACCTCCTGGATCTCGCCGGCGACCTTGTGAGGGTAGATCTGCAGAGACAGCCCCTCCGGGTACTGCGGGGCCACCAACGTGATCTCCCATACCGGTAAGAACGCCGACGGGATCAGCAGGAGTGCCGCGGCCAGCACCAGCATGCGAGACGCCCGCGACAACTCACCCCCAAACAGCTGAGCGGGACTCATCATCGCCAGTCTTCTTCCCGAGCTAAGGCTCGACTAACAGGTAACCCGCCATCTCGAGGTGCAGCGCCGAGCAGAACTCGCTGCAGTAGAACGGATAGACGCCGGCCTGGTCGGCCACGAACTCGATCACCTCCGACTCGCCGGGCTCCAGGCTGACGTTGATGTTGTATTTGTCGATGGCGAAGCCGTGCGTACCGTCGCGTATGGTCTCGAGGCTGGTCAGGTGGATCCTCACCCGATCGCCCTGCCGGACCTTGATGTGCTCGGGCGTGAAGTGGCTACGAATCGCGGTCATGTAGACGTCCACCGTGTTCCCGTCCCGCTCGATCCTCTCCTCGCCCGAGGCGACGGCATCGGGATCGGACTCCATGGTCTGGGGATTGAACCCGACCTCGGGATAGATGAGCCAAGGGTTCAGCTTGTCAGCGCTTATGATCTGCGCGTAGTGCGGTTCGCCGATACCGATCGGCATGTCGTACAGTCGCTGCATCGACTCGCCGGTCAGGTCGATCAGCTGGAAGTTCTGCGGATGCAGCGGACCTACCGGCGTGAAGCGGTCGATCGACCACTTGTCGAGCGCTACCAGGTAGTTGCCGTCCGGGGAACGCGTATCACCCTCCGCCGCCGCCAGGTGGCCGACGTTGTAGTGGACGTCGATTTTTTCCTGTAGCGTGAAGTCCTCGAGGCTCCACTTGGCCACTGCGGATTCGATGAACAGCGAGGTGTAGGCGCCGCCACGGCCGTCGAACTGTGTGTGGAGCGGTCCCAATCCCAGCTCGACCTGCGCCTCCAGCACGGCGTCGAAATCGAGAATCGGCACGTTGAACGCATCCCGGCCCGAGAACGTTTCGTTCGCGATTGCATTCTGGATCCGCTCGAACGAGTAGACCGAGACGTGCGGATCCAGTTTGCCTGCTGTGACGATCATCCGGCCATCGGGCGTGACATCGGCACCGTGTGGGCTCTTGGGCTCGGGCACCAGGTAGAGCAGTCCTCGGTTTACCGAGACGTCGAGCGGGATCACGCTCATCCCCTGGATCCGCAGGATCCCGGTCCCCGACTGAAAGACCTGCTCCGCTCTCTGCCAGTTGATCGCGTGCAGATAGTCCATGTCGTTCGCCGATGCGCCGGCCTCGAACGGCACTCCCGTGCTCTCGATGCCGCCCGTCGCCATCTCGGTGTTGAACGAGCCAAGGAACGCCCAGCCCATCGACGGACCCTTGCCGGCATCCGCGAGGTCCTGCCAGTACGGCGGTAGCTCGAGGGTGAACGAGCGCGACGGATCGATCCGGCCCGCCGCTCGGTCGAACTTCCAGAAGGTCACTGCCCCGCGGTAGCGCTCCTGGTACTCGCTCAGGTCGGCGTAGGCGCCATCGAGCGGCACGGCGTACTGGCTCGACTGGATCACGTATTCGGTGTTTGGTGTGACGAACGTCGCGCCATGATCCGAACCCAGAAGCGGGTTGTGCACGATCTGCTTCGTCTCGAAGTCCTCGAGCGAGATGACGGCGACGCGCGCGTTGGCCTTGTCATCAATGAACAGGAACTGGCCATCGTACTCGCCGTCCGTCTCGGAGATCGCCGGGTGATGTGTGTCGCCCCAGAGGACCTTCCTGCCGTTCACCAGTCCGCCATTCAGCGTCTCCATCGTGCCGCTGGCGCCGTAACCGTAGCCCTGCCACGGTTCCGGCGTGAACACGGCGATCACCTTGAGCAGCCGCATCGACGGAACGCCGATCACCAGCACCTGGCCCGAGTGGCCGCCCGACGAAAACATCACGTAGTCGTCCAGCTGGCCGCTGGGCACATACGTCTTCAGCGCCGCCCTGATGTCTGCCTCGTTCAGGCCCCGCGCACGCGCCAGCTCGCCAACCGATGCACCTGCCGGCCCACGACTGCATGACTGCGGCCCCACGATCGCCAACGCGACCACCGCGAAGGCGAGCACTCCCCAGATTGTTCGTTTACTTGTCATCGCTCTGCTGACCCTCCACTCGGTTCTGTGGGACACACTGACGACCAGTAGTCGGTAGGCAGTAATCACCGATCGGCGGCAACGGCGCTGATCTTCATGCGCGCTCACTACTGATTACCGATGACCGATTACTGATCACCCTCCCTCACCCTCAGCATCTCTAGAGCGAAAGAACTCAAGCAGTGCTCGGGCGTCCTCTTCCGTCACCCCCTGATTCGACATCGGCGTGAAGTACTGCCCGAGCAGTTCTTTGGCTGTCGCGTCATTGGCCAGCATTGAATCGGGATTGAGAATCATCTCCACGATGAACTCGCCACTCCTTCGCTTCGTCACCCCGGCCAGGTCGGGGCCCACCAGCCGCCCACCACCCAGCGTGTGGCACGCCGTGCAACCGCGGGCCGACATCAGCGCCTCGCCCCGCGCCACGAGAGCGGAATCGAGCTCGCCGGCCTGGGCGGCGGTCGCCGGCGACGCGCCGGCCGGCGATGACGCCTCTCCACGTCCCTGGTCCGCGCCTGCCCCACCTCCGCAGCCCCAGACGACGGCGACCGCCGCGACCGCCCACACGCAGTTCATTCGCATAGCTCCACCACCTCTATCAGGTCCGCGATCGTGGTCTCGTTGAAGAACCCGATTACCGGGTCCGATACCGCTTTCCAGCGACTGTGCACCCGGCACGGCGAATCGTCCGAGCACTCCTCACGACCCAGCAGGCAAGAGCGCTCTTGCGCTAGACTGCTGAATGGCTCGATGACCTCCGCCAGCGACAGTTCGTTCGCCGGCCGTGCCAGGCGAAACCCGCCCCGCGGCCCCCGCTCCGACACCAACACGCCCGCCCGGGCAAGACTGTGCAGTATCTTCGAGAGATAGTTCCCCGGTAGCTCGAGCCGCCGAGCGATATGAACGGCACCCAGTGTCGCTCCCGCCGGTTGCTGGGCGAGGCATAGGACGGCTCGTAGCGCGTACTGGTCGGTTTTAGAGATCAAGAGTCAGCGGGTTATCAGGGTGCCGCAATTAATATGTTTCACATGCTAATATGATAGATAGCCCCGCGCAACCCTTTCCCCGCTAACCACTCCCGACTACTTTGCTAGCCTCCGGGGCGCCCTTTTGCGCAATCCTCTGCTAGTTAATGGGTTACGGCGGCGACCCCCGACCGATTCGAGGGATTTGGCGTAATGGAGAGTCTGCGAGACGACACGCCTCACCCCGGCCGTCCTCTGGCTGCACGGCGGCTGCGCGGGCGCATGGCGCTTCGGCTGGGCTTCTACGGAACGATCCTGGTGCTGGCGCTGATCCGTTTCTCGCTCAACCCGCCCATCGAGCGGTCGGCGGTCCTGATTCTCGTCACCTGGTACGTGACGGCGGCGCTGTACTTCGCGCTGCGGCCGCGCGAGCCGGTACCCGGGTGCCTGACCGCGGGGCTGCGCTGGGTGTTTTTCGCCTACGAGGCCACGGCGCTGGTCGTCGTGATGCACCACCTGGGAGGGAGCGGTTGGCTGGCGATCCTGCTGCTCGCCTACCCGGTCACCGAGCTGAGCATCCTCTCTCCAGGGCGAGGCGCGGTCGCTGCTTCCGTGCTGGCGATCCTGGTCTGCACGGCGATGGTGACTGTCGAGGCATTCGGCTGGCTGTCCCACGACCCCTTTTACTCCGTGAGCGAGCCGCTATATCGCCAGGCCGAGTACGTGCTGGGCGTCGTGATCGTGGCGTGCTTCACACTGCTGGCGCCGGCCATCGCTCAGCTAGGCGCGCGCTCGTAGACGGAGACATGCCAGACGCTTGAGGCGCTGAAGGGTTGGCGCCGCCAGCCGCCCCAGCGCTCTCGCAGGCACAGGCCCGCCAGCTGGGCCATCAAGTCCAGTTCAGACGGATACGCGTAGCGGACCTTGACCGGAAACATCTTGATCCCGGCCTCCGAGACTACGACGTGCTTAGAGTCGACCCGCTGCTGTATCGCATCGTGCTGAGAGACTTCCAGCATGACCTCTTCCTCTTTCACCTTTGAAGTGCTCACTCGCTGGTGACGATCGAAGCGGGAAACATCGGGAACGAACGCCTCGAGCACGAAGACGCCGTCATCGGTCAGACGGTACGCGACCTTGCGAAAGCAGCGCACCTGCTCCTCCTGCGAGAGGAGCGAGAAGAATGTGCTGAAGGCCACGGCGATGAGCGAGAACCGGCCCTCGACTTCCAGGTCGGCGAAGTCTCCGATCGTGACCGGGATCCGATCAGCTCCAGGCTTGCCCCGCAACTTCGCCACCATCGCTTCCGAGGCGTCGATGCCGTGGACCTCGATCCCGCGCTCGCTGAGCGGCAGAGCCAACCGCCCGGTCCCGATCCCGAGCTCGAGAACCGGGCCCGGTCCCGCCAGCTCGGCGAGCAGCTCGACAGCGCCGGCGGTATCGAGCCCCGAATACCACTCGTCGTACACGTCGGCGATCTTCTCGCCGTAGCTGGCTGCATCGTAGTCGCGCACGGGCTGCCCTCCCTGGCCGAAGTCTCTGGTGTACCCGGCCATGCTACAGCAGGCGGGGCCGCGGGCCAAGGGCAAGTCGCGTCGCGGGCTCGTCTGTCCCCTTCCCGCTGTGCGTGCCGTGGGTTAGAGTAGTTCGAGGAGGCAAAGGTCTTGACGTCACTCGCCCACATACTCGACCGGCGGACGCGACCCAGCGAGCTCTACCAGCTCAGGGGATTCGGCTCGGTGCGGTGCACCGCCTGCGCGTTGCGCTGTGTCATCAGGCCGGGCCGCCGCGGCGTCTGCCGAGTTCGGTTCAACGACGCCGGCACTCTCATGGTCCCCTGGGGCTATGTGGCAGCTCTGCAATGTGACCCCACGGAGAAGAAACCGTTCTTCCATGTCTTCCCCGGCTCGGACGCCGTGACCTTCGGCATGCTGGGTTGCGACCTGCACTGCGACTATTGCCAGAACTGGCTGACATCGCAGGCGCTGCGCGACGAAGCGGCCGGTGTCGGGCCGCGTGACATCACTGCCGAAGAGATCGTCGCGCTCGCCGTTCGAAGGCACGCCCGGCTCGTCGTTTCGTCGTACAACGAACCGCTGATCACGGCCGAGTGGGCGGCCGAGATCTTTCGATTGGCGAAGCGGACAGGTCTGACCACAGCGTGTGTGTCGAACGGGAACGCGACGCCCGAGGTCCTCGACTACCTCCGTCCCTCGACCGACGCCTACAAGATCGACCTGAAGACGATGAGCGACCGGGGCTACCGGAAACTCGGCTGCAAACTCGAGCACGTCCTCGACACCGTTCGACACGCCCATGAGAGAGGCTTCTGGCTCGAGATCGTTACCCTGGTGGTGCCGGGCTTCAACGACTCGGAGGACGAGTTGCGGGATGCGGCCTCGTTCATCGCCTCGGTCTCACCCGACATCCCCTGGCACGTCACCGCCTTCCAGCCACATTACAGGCGGACGGGCGACCGAGGAACCTCTCCCGGCCAGCTCGTGCGGGCGGCCGAGATCGGCCGCGAGGCCGGCCTCGCCTTCGTCTACGCCGGGAACCTCGCCGGTTCGCTCGAGCGTTGGGAGAACACGTACTGCCCGGGCTGCGGCCGGCCGCTGGTGGAGCGGGTCGGCGTCCACATCACCAAGGACGAGCTGAGCCCGGGCGGCGGCAGCTGCCCGGGCTGCGGCCGCTCGATCCCGGGGATCTGGCCGCAGCGGGCCGAGGCCGTCAGACCCCTGGCCCCGTTCCGCAGTGCGTGTGGCTGAGCTCGAGGGTGGGCCCGGTTCTTGCCCATCCATAAGCGGAACTACCGCGCTCTACGTCCGGCGAACGGCGGCCTGCAGTCGACCCGGCCGCGGCAGCGACTCAGGGCCGCCGGCCTGGCAAAGCGTAGGCGAGGTAGTTCTATTTGTGAGAGACCGCATGTCCCGTTTTGTCACACCCTGCCCGTGAGGAGGTGCACATGGCAGGCATCGTCGGCTACGGTGCGTACATCCCCCGCAAGCGAATCAAGGCGGAAGAGATCGCCCGGCAGTGGGGCAAGAACCCGGAGACGATCGCGCGAGGGCTGCTGCTGCAGGAGAAGTCGGTACCCGGCTTCGACGAGGACACGATCACGATTTCCGTCGCGGCCGGTCGCTCGGCGATCGCGCGCGCGGGCATCGACCCGCAGAGGATCGGCGCCCTATACATCGGATCCGAGTCGCACCCCTACGCGGTGAAGCCGAGCGGTACGGTAGCGGCGGAGGCGCTGGGTATCGGGCCCGAGGTGCATATCGCCGACTTCGAGTTCGCCTGCAAGGCGGGCACGGAGGCGATGTTCGTGGCGCTCGGCCTAGTCGAAGCGGGCCGGGTGGACTACGCGATGGGCATCGGGGCGGACACATCACAGGGCGCGCCCGACGACGCGTTGGAGTTCTCCGCTTCGGCGGGCGGCGCGGCGTTCATCTTCGGCAAGGACGGAACCGTGGCCGAGGTCATCGAGACCTACAGCTACACGAGCGATACGCCAGACTTCTGGCGCCGCGAAGGCGAGTTCTATCCACGTCACGGAGGCCGCTTCACCGGCGAGCCGGCTTACTTCAAGCACGTGCTGGCAGCGAGTCGCGCGATC
>JASFTY010000211.1:0-6734 GCA_050050535.1 Gemmatimonadales bacterium
GCACGCTGGATCCAGTCGACCAGCTCGCCCTCGATGTTGGATTGGAAGAAATCGACCTCGACGCCGAGCTCCGCTCCCCGAGCCGCCAGACGCCGATCGATGCTCTCGAGGTCCTCCGATCCGTATCTCTCCGGTTCCCGGCGGCCCAGCAGGTTCAGGTTGGGGCCGTGAAGGACGCCGACCCTCATTCCTTCAGGCTTCTCAGCCACTCCTGAAACTGTTCCAGGTCTTCGGAGGCCGATTCGTCGGAGGGCTCCGCGGCGCCGGGCGCGTCGCGCGCGTCGGCCGGCTCCGACGACGCGGGCGCGTCGGCCGGCGGTGCGGTAGCCTGGGAGCCTTCATCGGGCTCTACGGCGCCGCGTTCCCAGTCGTAGGCGAGCAACCCCGCGAGGTATTCCTCGATGGTTGGCGCGTCGGCCGGTGGCGCCGGTGCGGGCGCTTCGGCCGCGGGTGTGACGGGTGGATCGGCTGCTGCTGGAGCCTCGGCTGCGGGCATCTCCGGCCCGGGCGGCGGCTCTTCACGGACGGGCGTCACATCCGCACCTGGCGGGAGGACGTCGGCAGCCGGCGCCACATCGAGATCGGCTGGCGGCTCGGTGATGGTCGGGACGATCTCGAGCTCCGGCTCGTCGGGCGCCTCGGGCGTCAGGTCGGGGGCCAGCGGCGCTTCGGGCGGCTCGGGGCGTGTGAGATCGCCGAGGCCGCCGACACCGGCCGCCATCGGCGCGGCATCCCCGCGCTTGACCATCACGTCGAAGGAAGCGGCGAACGGATCGAGGTGTTCCATCCCGGCCAGCGGCGCCTCGTCCTCGAACTCGAACTCTGCCGCGGGTCGAGCTTCCTCGCGTGGCGCAGCGGGTGCGTCGAGCGAGAGCGCAGTCGGCTCATCGATCCCGAGGTCCGGTACGTCCGGGATCCCAGGCGGTGGCTCGGCAGCTTGTTCAGGCGGTGCCTCCTCGAGAGGCGGCGTCTCGAAGAACGGCGGCTCTGCGGCAGCCACCGGTTCCTCGGCGGGCATCGGTGCGTCGGGGAACGCCGGCTCCTCGGTTAGCGCCGGAGCTTCGGGAAACTCCAGCCCCTCGGGCGGGGTGACATCGGTCAGGTCCAACAACTCGTCGAGGTCATCCGAATCGGTCTCGGCGAGCAATGCCTCCAACTCGGCGATGCGTGCCCGGAACCGCTCCTCTTCCGGTCGCGCCTTGGCGAGCTCGCGATAGACGCTGAGCGCGTCCTCGTAAAGCCCCTGGTCGGCGTACAGCTCGGCCATGGTCTCCGTCAGCACGCCCTCCGTCGGCCGGCCAGCCCCCTCGGCCTCGTAACCGACATCCTCATCGCCGGCGGGCTCCCCCGCACCGGTGCCGACAAACTCCTCGCGCAGGCTGCTGATACCCAGGTCTTCTCCCGCCTGGTCTCCCATGTCCTCTTCGCGGAGTAGTCCGGGGGTCCACTCGTCCATATCTCCCAGCTCGATATCCGCCCCAGGGCCCGGCGGCTCGGCAGCCGGCGGACCGTCGAGCGCCTCCAGAACCTCCAGGCCCTCCACCTGCGGCTCTTCCGGTGTCTCCGCCGGTGACATGTCGAGCGACTCGAGCTCGGACAACCCCTCCAGATCCACATCGGGCAACTCGCCCGAAACGTCAGCTTCGTCGCCCCGCTCGACCTGCTGCCCTTTTCCAACCAACCCCTCGACCGGCTCGACCGAGAGTTCCGCCGGTCCCTCGTCCTCGCCCTCGGGCGCCCCACCCAACTCCCAGGGGGGGCCTTCCTCCGCGGCGATGACCTCCGATGTGTCGAGCGCTTCCATGTCCTCAGGCGCCGTCGGCTCCGGGGGGGCGGGGACATCTTCCGGCGCAACGGGCGGCCTGTCCGGCGCAGGCACACCCCCCTCCACCAGCTTCCGGAGCTCCTCCTGAACCTCCTCGTTCCGCGGGTCGACCTGCAGAATCCGCTCGAACCACGACCGCGCATCCTCGAGCCGCCCCCCGCGCACCGCCAGATCGCCCAGCGCCCTCATGGCAATCATGTTCTGCGGGTCGAGCTCCAGGACCTTCGAGAACTGCTCGTGCGCGTCGGAGTAGCGCTCACTATCGATGTACACCCGCCCCAAAACGTTGTAGGCGCTGATGTAGTTCGGGTGGTTCCTCAGCCCATGGAGGATCAAGCCTTCCGCTTTGCCGTAGTCCCCCGCCCGGCGGTAGGCGTCCGCCAGATGGGCGAAAGCCAGGCCCTGAGAGTGCTCAGCGTAGCGCCGCTCGAGCTGCTCGATCTCCTTCTGGACGTCGTTGTCCGGAGGCATGTCCTGTACTCCCTGGGGCGGATGCATTCCCACGCAAGGAGGCGGGGGGATCGTGCAAATATATTTGTTCCAATGCGTTAGTGTCAACGCTGCCTGTGGCATCCCTTACGTTCCGCCGCGGCCGCCGTGGCGGGTGGCAGTCGGGCGCCGGTAGCATTTTCAGGCGCCGCGAATAGATTCCAGTCCACACACTTTACAGAATTCGAAGGACTGGCCCCTATGCTACGTTCAATGCGTCGGAACACGAAGATCATCATGCTGGTCGTGGCGCTGGCCTTCGTCGGGCTGATGGTCTTCCAGTGGGGGATGGACATCTCGGGCGCGAGCAACCCTCGTGCGGTCGGCGAGGTGGGCCGAGTCAACGGCCAGACGATCAGCTATCAGTTGTGGACGACTACATACCGTAACCTGACCGACCAGGCGCGGCAGCAAAAGGGTTCGGCTCTGGATGACCGCGAGCTGGATTTCATCGAGCAACAGGCCTGGGAGCAGCTGGTCAACCAGATCCTGATCGAGCAAGAACTCGAGCGCCGGGGGATAACGGTAACCGACGAGGAGGTCCGTCTGGCATTCCAGACGACGCCGCCGCCGTGGTTGATGGAGAACGAGTTGTTCCAGACGGGCGGGGAGTTCGACTATGAGAAGTACCGAGGCTTCTTCTCTTCGCCGGGGGTGGACCCACAGCTGCTGCTTCAGATCGAGGAATACTACCGGACGGTACTGCCGCAGGCCCGTCTGATGGAGCAGATCGGGAGCGGCATCTACGTCTCGGACTCGGAACTGTGGTCTACGTACCGCAACCAGAACGAGCGGGTCCGGGTGACATACCTGGTACTGGATTCGGAGCTCGCGGTGGAAGATCCCGTGGTCGAGGTGACCGAAGAGGAACTTCGGCGCGCGTACCAGGAGGACCGCGAGGAGTACGCACGCCCGGCTGTAGCGGAGATCAAGCTGGTGCAGTTCTCGCGGATCCCCGGGCCCGCCGACAGTGCAGCCACGCTGCAGGAAGCTCGGGACGTCTACAACGAGCTGCGGGCGGGAGCGGACTTCGCGGAGGTCGCCCGGGCTCGCAGTCATGATTCGGGTTCCGCCCAGCAGGGCGGCGATCTCGGCTGGTTCGGGCCCGGCGACATGACCGCTGCGTTCGACTCGGCAGTCTTCGAGCTCGATGTGGGCGAGATCTCGGAGCCGGTTCTCTCCGACTACGGATATCATATCATCAGGCTCGACGCGCGGGAGGGGGAGCGCGTGCGAGCCTCGCATATCCTTACCACGGTGCGGTTGGCAGGTGCGACCGAGGACGAGCTGCTGGGAACCGTCGATCGCTTCGAGCGGATCGCGTTGACTTCCGGGATGGACGCGGCGATCGACTCGCTGGGCGTGGAGGCACGCACCGTCACGCTGTCGGAGGGCACCGATTTCGTGCCGGGCATCGGGGTGTTTGCTCCGGCGCACCACTGGGCCTTCCACGACTCGACGCTGGTCGGCGAGCTAAGCCCCGTCTATGAGACCGATCAGGGGTGGTACTTCCTGGATCTCAGGGGACGGACACCGGCGGGCTACGTCCCGTTCGCCGATGCGGAGGCCTCGGTCCGCCGCCGCCTAGTGGCGGAGAAGAAGACGGAGCTGGCCAGCGGCATCGCCGAGCAGATCGCAGCCGAGTTGAGGGGTGGCAAGACGCTGGAGGAAATCGGCAGCGACTACGACCTGATGTTCCAGACGAGCACTCTGTTCACGCGGTACGAGTTCGTTCCCGGCCTGGGCCAGGGTAACAAGGTCGTCGGTACCGCGTTCGGGCTGGACCTGAACCAGGTGGCGGGCCCCATCGAGTCGGATGGCCGGTTCTACTTCATCCAGCTGGTCGAGCGCGTCGAGGCGGACGGTGAGCAGTACGAGCTGGCCAAAGCGCAGCTACGGCAGCGCCTAATGTTGCAGCGCCAGCAGACGGCATTGGACGAATGGCTGGCGGGTCTGAGGGAGACCGCGACCATCAGGGACTACCGGAGGGATATCTTCGTACCGTGATCCTGGGGCGGTCGGCCGCTCAGAGCATCATCCGCGCTACGTAGGCCACCACCAGTACGCCGGCGACGCTAAACAGATTCGCGTTCAGGACAATCGGTCCCAGGGTGAAGGCAATCACCAGCAGGTCGATGCTCAAGGGGCCGAAGCTCGCCGATATCGTCGTCGTGAAGAACTCGAGGAACGGTCCCTCCGGGATAAAGAGCACGGAGAGCTTGGTGAGAATCGCGCCGAGCAGGAAGCCGAGGGCCAGGATCGCCGCGATCCGCCACGGTGAGCGGCGCGAGGGCCGTACGAGTAGTCCATCTCCCCTAGTCACTTTCGCCGCTCGACTGTATAGTCCACGGCGCCCGCAAGGGCGCTCGCCGCAGGGCATTCCGGCAGATCTTCGATAGCGGCGAGTGCCTGGTCCGCGAACTCCCGCGCTTTCGCCCTCGCGTACCGGATACCACCGCACGCCTCCGTGGCTTCGACGACGCGCGCGATCAGCCCGTCATCGGGGTCGGGGTCGGCGAACAGCGCGTTCACGGCAAGCCGCTGCTCGCGATCGAATTCGCGCAGCGCCATGATGAGTGGAAGTGTGACCTTGTGTTCGCGCAGGTCAAGACCCGACGGCTTGCCGGTCACCTCTTCAGCGCCGGTATAGTCGAGAATGTCGTCGGCGACCTGAAAGGCCATGCCGAGGGCGAATCCGTAGCTCTTCAACCGGTCGCCATACGTCGGATCGCCAACCATGGAGCCGAGCTGACAGGCCGCCGACATCAGCGAGGCGGTCTTGGCGCTTATCAGCCCATAGTAGTCGTCCTCGGTAAACGACAGGGCATCGTGCATGGCGAGCTGGCGCATTTCGCCGATCGTCATGGCATTCGCCGCCTCGGCGAGCACGGCGATGATGTCAACACGCCGCAGCCGAGCCATCTCCATTATCGAGCGTGAATACAGATAATCGCCCATGATGATGGCCGTCTGGCAACCCCACACCGAATTGACGGTCGGCATCCCGCGCCGCAGCGTTGAGTGATCGACGGCGTCATCGTGAACGAGTGTCGCCAAGTGGACGGCTTCCACGGCTGCGGCCAGCAGCAGGGCTTCGCGGCTCGGCTTCTCGCCGATCTCGTTGCTGAGCAGTAAGAGCGTGGGGCGGAACAGTTTCCCACGTTTCAGCAGCAGGTAGTCGTTGACCTCGTCGATGAGCTCGAACTCGTCGACGAGCAACCGACGCATCACGTCGTCGAGCTGATCGAGCCGATCGCGGACCGGCTCTTGAATGCGACTCAGTTCTGCCAGAGCGGTATGCGGCATGGACGTTGTTTCAGGAGGACACCAACGGCGCCGAGGCGCTCGACTGGCGGACACTTTAGCTGTGGTTGAGGAGATTTGTCAAAGGGGGGGGTGGATCACGTCCGCAGGGCGGACACGCGCCGGCCCACATCCATGAAGTTCATGTCACAGCCCATCACGCGCTCGTACCATTCCAGTGCGTGCCCCGTTTCGCCGAGGTCTTCGTAGGAGCGGCCCATGGCGTAGAAGATCCCGATAAGCTCTTCGTCCTTGTGACCGGGGACCTGGAGGGCTCGGTTCAATACCTTGAGCGCGATGCGGTGGTCGCCCTTCTCGACGAAGCAGGCTCCGAGCATCTCGATAGCGCGCAGTCGGAACTCGAGCCCGCGGGCGGCGATCTGGAATTCGGCGATCGCTTCATCGAGCAGCCCCATATCCCTGAAGGCGCAACCGAGATCGTAGTGGCTGGCAGCGTCCTCCTCCTCGATCGCGTCCGCCACTTTCGACTTGAACTGGCTCAGCATCTCGGCGAAGTTGACATCCGCCTCGCTCTGCGGATCCTCGGCGGGGATCCTGAACCGCGTACTCTTGCGCCCCGCCTCCCTTTCGCCGGCGATCAGCGAGCCCAGGTCTACGAAGTCGCCCTCGGTCTGGGCAGGCGAAGCCGGCGCCGTCGAGACTACTTCTTCATCGACGAACATCTCGAGCGCTGCCGCCGCCCGCGCGTTTCCAGGGTCGAGCTCGAGAACCCGTGCATAGACGGCGCGGGCCTTGTTCGAGGCATCGGTGCGGTCGAGACAGTCAGCCAGAGCGAGGTAGGCCTCGACCAGGCCCGGGCCGTCGCCTGCCCTCAGGGCAAGCTCGACCCGCTTCTGATAGGCCCGAACATCGTTGAGGTCGAGTCGCTGCAACTCGTCGAGCACCCGGCCGGCCTCGGCGAAACTGCCCTGCCGTTCGTAGGCTTCCAGCGACTGACGCAGGCAGACGGTAGCCTTCTCACGAGCGCCGGTCTCGAGCAGCGCTTCGGCGAGTTCGGCCAGCAGGTCGGGCCGTGATCCCTCCACCTGCAGCCTGGCCTCGAGCTCGCCGATTCGGTCTTCCGGAGTTATGACCCGCTCCTCGATCGGCGGTGCCG
>JASFTY010000212.1:0-6715 GCA_050050535.1 Gemmatimonadales bacterium
GGACTTCCATCACATCCCCTCTATTCTCGCTGCAATTCTACTGCGCTGCCAATTGGCGATCGCGGCCGGGCCGGGCGAACACCAGGCCGACTGCGACTACTGCCCGGCCGGAGAGGCCATCGGGGCCGGCGGCGCGTCAGCGTTGTAGATCGCACGCGAAACCAGCCACGACCCGTCGGGCTGCTTCCGCAGGATCGCCAGCATCTTGCCGTCCTCCGTGATCGGCTCCGGCACGCCCGGCACCTCCACCGTCGCCGAATAGACGCCCCGCACGTAGGCGAGGTCGCCCCGCCCGTCGATCTCCAGAGCCCGCTGCGTGAACTCGGTCGTCGTCAGCGGCCCCCAGTTGCTCGTCGTCCAGGCCTCAATGGCTGCCCGGCCCTCGTGCAGCGGCTCGTTCGGTGGCATCCGCACCGCATCCTCCGTGAACAGCGCCGCGAAAGCCGCGAAGTCTTCCGCCAGCAGCGCCTCGACCATCCGTCGCTCGGCAAGGTCATTGATCGCCGCCACATCCTCTTCCGAGAGCCGGCCGGCTACCGGGGCCGGACCGGCGCAGGCCGCCCCAGCGAGAACGAACGCGAGCGCGGCTACCAGCACAGAACGCGCAGTCATGATGACCTCCAGCATCTGTTATTGGGCAGAGACAACCGTCAAGCTAGCGGGAGTCGGTCCGCCTGAACAGCTCCACCGTGGGCCGTCCTTCACCGCTGGCCCGGACCACCCGGCGCGAAGGGCGACCGCCGGCCCCGCTCCTCGTACCGGTAAGCGCCCGGGAAGTCGGCAGCCTTCTCGTTCTTCTTCGCGCTCCAGCTCGCGATCTCGACCCGCAACACGGAAGTCCGGTCCAGCTCCTCCTGGTCCGGCGGCCGGTAGTCGCGCTCCGGCTTCAGCTGCGGCGCGTACTTGTCCATCAGCAACTGCAGGGCGCGGCGCTTCTCTTCATCATCGTCCACCACGCTTCCACCTCCGAATACCGTCACGCCCGCGTATTCGACGCTGAACTCCGCCGCGGCCTCGTCCGGCAGGATCCGGCCCATCTCCGCCACACTGAAGCAGACCCGGCCGTCGCCCTCCAAGTTCGACCGCGTCCGCCCCTCCCGCGCCGTGTGCAGGTAGATGGCGTGCGCGCCCTCGTCGTAGACGTACAGGCTCGTGTGGATGAACGGCTGCCCCTCGGCAACGGTGGCCAGCGCGCCCCAGGCGCCCGAGTGCAGGAACGCCTTGATCCAGTCCTCTTCGGTCACCGCCTTGTCGCGCCGCCGCACCTCGTTTATCGGCCGATCCTCTCCTCCGGCCATGCGTACTCCCTCCGGTAAGCGTCGCCGACCCCTATAAATAGGGCGGTCGCCGGCCGCCACAAGAGACCCGACCCCAGCGGCGTTGTACGGCAGCCGCCAGGCCACTAGGTTGGTGGCAGCGCAGCCTGATGCGCTCGGGCCCGGGTACAGCGCCCTTCCTGCAAAGACTGGGGTTTGACCGGTGAAGCCGTTCCTGGCCGAGCTGAAGCGGCGAAAGGTCGTCCGCGTCGCCATCGTCTACGTGGTGGTCGGCCTGTTGGTGGTCGAGGCGGCGAACAACCTGTTCCCGGCGCTCAACCTCCCCCCTTGGACCGTCGCCCTCGCCTGGGCCTTCGACATCACGCCCTCAGGGGTCGAACGCACCGCCGACCTGGACGTCGGTTCTGAAGCACGGTCCATCGCCGTCCTTCCCTTTACCGACATGAGCGCCGATCGCGATCAGGAGTACTTCGGTGATGGGGTGGCGGAAGAGGTGCTCAACGTGCTGACGCGCATCCCGGACCTGCGGGTCGCCGCGCGGACCTCTTCGTTCTCCTACAAGGACAAAGGCTGCAGTATCCGGGAGATCGGCCGGGAGCTCGGGGTGGCGACGGTGCTCGAGGGAAGTGTGCGCAGATCGGGCAATCGACTGCGGATCACGGCCCAGCTCACCGAGGCCCCCGGCGGCTTCCACCTCTGGTCCGAGACGTACGAGCGAGAGCTCAAGGACATCTTCGCCATCCAGGACGAGATCGCCCGGGCCATCACGGACACCCTGAGGGTTACCTTACTGGGTGAACAGGACGAGCCGCTGGTCAAGGTCGCGACCAAGGACCCCGGGGCCTACGACCTCTACCTGAAGGGCCGGCACTGCTGGGTCCGTCGCTACAAGGTTGGCCTTCAAACAGCTTTGCAGTACTTCCAGAAAGCAATTGAGAGGGATCCCGACTACTACGCTCTTCCCTATACCGGTATCGCCGACGTCCACACGATTCTGGCGATCTACGGACTGCTCGATCCGGCCGAAGCTCAGGGCATAGCTGAGAGGGCGGCCGCACGGGCGCTGGCCCTCGATCCCGAGTTGCCCGAGGCCCATTTCTCCATGGGCCTGATCCAACACTGCTTCCACGCTGACTGGAAGACAGCAGAAGGGTCACTCAAGCGAGCCCGCAAGCTCAATCCCAACTTTCCCACAGCTCTCGTCTGGAGTGGCATGGGGCTGGTCAATGCGGGTGTGCGAGTCGACGAGGCCTTCGAGTACACTCGGCAAGCCTGCGCCCTGGATCCGCACTCGCCCTACATCTGGGGCATCGCCGGTCTGACCAACCTCATGGGCCGGCGCTACGAGGAGGCGCTCGACCACCTCGAGCGGGCGCTCGAGCTGGAGCCGGTAGATATCCTGGCTCTCTATTGTGCAGGGACCTGCTACAGTGCGCTAGGAAGGCACACGGAGGCTGTCGCCACACTGGAGAAGGTGGTCGCTCTCTCGGACAGGATGGCGTTCATCGTCGGGCTACTCGGCGCCGTGTACGGGCGATCGGGGATGTTGGCCGAGGCGCAAGCCATGCTCGAGGAATTGCGAGAGCGCGCCGGCCGAGAGTACGTCACGCCAGTGGCACTGGCATGGGCCTGCGCCAACGTCGGACTGCCGGAAGACGCGCTCCACTATCTCGAGCAGGAGCTGGCGGAGGCCAAACCCGCGCTCTGCAACTCCATTCGCTACCCGTTCTGGGACGCGATTCTCTCCGACCCCAGGTACACCGCGGTCGTCACCGGGATGAACTACGAACCATGGGATCTTTCCTAGGCGAGCTGAAGCGCCGTCGCGTCTACCGCGTGGCCGTCGTCTACGCCGCCGTCGCCTTCGTCATCTGGCAGGCTGCGGAGATCGCCTTCCCCGCCCTGCGGCTCCCTGACTGGACGCTCACGCTTGTCGTCGTGCTGACTCTTGTGGGCTTACCCATCGCCCTGATCCTCGCCTGGGCGTTTGACATCACGCCGGAAGGAGTGAAGCGGACCGGGCCGCTCGAGCCCGGCCAGACTAGGGCCATGCAACGCTGGCCTGTAGTCGCGACCCTCGCGGTCATCGCGCTCCTATTCGCCGGCGCCATCTTCTGGTGGATTCGTCCTCGCGTCCTCGGTCCCGTGGAGCCGAGCGCCCAGGTGATCGCCGTGCTCCCCTTCAACACCTCGGGCCCCGGCGTCGAGCTGCTCGGCGAAGGGATGGTCGACCTCTTCTCGGCCAACCTCAACGACGTGGGCGGCATCCGGACGATCGACTCGCGAACCGTGATGCACAGATGGCAGCAGCGGGCCACTGCTGGAAGGCTCGACCTGGAGGGAGCGCTCGCTCTGGGCCGCGAGGTGAAGGCCGGCTCCGTCCTGCTGGGCAGCGTGGTCTCCACCGGCCCCGCGGTCCGCATGACCGCCGAGCTGTACACCGTCGCTGGCGACGAGCTGGCACGTGCCCAGGTCGATGGCCCCGCCGACAGCGTCCTGGCGCTGGTCGACGGCCTGGGGATCGACCTGCTGCGCGAGATATGGCTGGCGCGCGAGCCGCTGCCTCACCTCCGCGTCAGCGCCATCACCACCACCTCCGTAGACGCGATCCGCGCCTACCTGGAGGGCATGCAGCATTACCGGCGCTCGGAATGGGACGCGGCGATCGTCGCCCTCCAGGCGGCGGTAGAGCGAGACTCCACCTTCGCGCTCGCCCACTACAAGCTGGCCAGCGCCTACGGCTGGAGCGTGCGCCATGGCATGGGTTCGCGGGAGACCCTGTCGCACAGCGAAGCGGCGCTCCGCCACGCCGACCGCCTGCCGACCCGCGAGCGCACGTTGATGGCGGGCCACCTGCTCCACGAGCGCGGGATCACGGCGGCGCTCGATACGCTGGAGACATATGTCGCCCGCTATCCCGACGACGTCGAGGGCCGGTTCCTGCTGGCGGACGCGCGGTTCCACATGCAGCACATCGCGGGGTTCGAGCTCGAGATGCTCTACTCGGGCTTCGAGCAGGTGCTGGAGCGTGACCCCTCATTGACCCCGGCGCTGCTCCACCTGCTCCAGTTGAGCCTCGCCTACGACGACAGCGCCCGCTACCACCGATACCTCGACGCCTACGAGGCGGGTATGGCCGATCCATCCGAGGTCCAGCTCTTCCGACGAGCGGCGCTGATCTGGACTCGGCCCGACTCCCTGCCCCCGGAGTTCGCGATGGTCATGGAGAGTCATCCCGGCCACCTGAGCTACTGGCTCACCCAGGCGATGTACACATCGGACCGGCTCATGCCCGACGTCCTGCTCGAATACGTCGATTCCGCCGGCGAGACGATCGAGGTGCCGGAGGACTTCGGCGGTACCAGTGGCTTCTTCCTGCACTTCTGGAAGGCCGAGATCCTTTCCAGCCTCGGACGGCTCGCCGAAGCCAAGCCGTCGTACGACAGCCTGCCGCCCACACCGCCGCTGGACGGCGCGATCTTCAGCCTGCTGCCGGTCTATGCCGGGCTCGCCGACTCGTCCTACGCGCCGCGCGCGGTAGACTTGATCTCGGAACCGCCGCCGGCCCCGGGCTTCGCCCAATTGTTCGCCTACTTCCGCATGCTCTACGCCCTGAGCCAGGGCGACGCCCTGGCGGCCAGAAGTGCGGCCCAGCAGGCACTGGCGCCGGATCCCGCCATCGACGCGATCGCCATGCGCGGCCTGGTCGAGGCGGGACTGGGTTGGGCCGACCTGATCGACGGCGACACGCTCTCCGGCTTGCGGAAGCTCGACGAGGGGATCGAGCAGGCCGGGTACGGCTCAACTGCGACGATGCCCTTCATCGCACCGCTTCGCTTCGTCAGGGCGGCGGCGCTGGCCGCGCGCCCCGAGACCCGCGACCGCGGAATCCGCCTGCTGCGCTACGGTATCTACCCTTGGGACACGAATTACCTCGCGCTCCGCTATCTGCTCCTGGGGGGTGCGCTCGAGCAGAAGGGCGACCGCGCCGGCGCGATCCGCGCCTACTCCCACTTCGTCCGCCTCTGGGAGAACGCCGACCCGGAGCTGCAGCCACGCGTCGAGACCGCGCAGCGCGCCCTGCAGCGCTTGACCGCCGAAGGGATCTCACCATGAGCCACGACCGGCCCTCAACAGAATGCGCTTGGGCAGCCAGGTGGGAGGTGAACCCTATGATACGTGTGACGGTTCTCTTGCTGCTCGCCTTTTTCGCCGCCGGCGCGACGGCCTCCACACAGACCTCGACGGCCCAGAATCAATCGGACGACGAGCAGACACTGTGGAGCCTGGAGAACGCCTACTTCGCCCACCTTTCTGCCAAAGAATTCGAGGCGCTCGAGAACTTCTATCACGCGAACTTCATCGGCTGGCCGTCCCATTCGCCGGAACCCGTCGGCGTTAGCGTCGCAAGGCACTCTCTGGAAGAGCTGCTGGCGGGGATCGAGGTGCTCTCCATCCAGGTGCGCCCTCAGGCGGCCGTGATCCGCGGCGACCTCGCCGTCACGCATTCTATCGTCGACATGCAGCAAAGAGATGTGGAAGGACAAGCGTCGTCGTACTCGTACCGAATCACTCACACCTGGCTGAGAGAGGGTGGGAGCTGGAAAATTCTCGGCGGCATGAGCGCACCGTAGACGGCATAGGATCCGGACCATGAAGGCATTCCTGGCCGAACTGCGACGCCGCAAGGTTTACCGCGTCGCGATCGTCTACGCCGCCGTCGCCTTCGTCATCTGGCAGGCGGCCGAGATCGCCGTCCCCGCCCTGCGGCTGCCCGACTGGGCGCTCACACTGGTCGTCCTGCTGACGATCGCCGGCTTACCCGTCGCCCTCGTTCTAGCCTGGGCGTTCGACATCACTCCGCAAGACGTGAAGGCGGCGGAGCCCGGCAACCGGGCCGTCGCGATGATAGCAGGTGTCGCAGTCGCGGCCCTGGCCGTGGGCGTCACCTGGCTCGTTTTCCACGACAGAGCCTCCGCTCCCGCTACCGACGCCAAGTCGATTGCGGTCCTTCCCTTCACCAACATGAGCGCCGATCCCGACAACGAGTACTTCAGCGACGGGATCACCGACGACATCATCCTCCACCTGTCGAAGATCGCCGACCTCGACGTCATCTCGCGCACCTCCGTCATGCGGTACAAAGACACCGAACTCGGCCTGCGCGAGATCGGCGAGCAGCTCGGCGTCGCCACCATCCTCGAGGGAGGCGTCCAGCGCGCCGGCGCGCGCGTGCGGATCAACCCCCAGCTCATCGATGCGCGGACCGACGAGCACATCTGGGCGGACAGGCGCACCACTGGTACTCGTCAGCCCTGATGGCCCTGGGTCGGGTCGACGAATCCATCGAGCACGCCCGACGCGCCGTGGAGATCGACCCCCTATCGGTCTACGAGAGCGTCGCTCTCGGTTGGCAGTTGATTGGCGCGCGCCGCTAT
>JASFTY010000213.1:0-6651 GCA_050050535.1 Gemmatimonadales bacterium
GAGTGAATGGTAACGAGTAATCAGTGATCAGTAATCAGTAATCAGTGATCAGTGATCAGTGATCGGTCACGAGTATCGCAACCTCCTGAGGAGCAGTGACTACTGACTACTGATTACCAGTCACCCATTCGCGTCGGTTCCTCCGACGTCCAACACCGCGGCGAGTACCGCCCGCGCGACCGCGCCCATGAACCGGTAATCGAGCGTGTCGGCGCTGTCCGTTACCATGTGGTAGTTCGGGTTCCTCAGAAAGGCCGTGTCGGTGATCATCAGCGCCGGATAGCCCCGGTCCCAGAAGGAAGCGTTGTCGCTGAGCCGTGTCAGGGGGAGCACGAAGCCGCGCAGTATCGTCCGGTAGGTCACCAGCGTCAGCCCCGGCACGTGCCGCTCGGTGGAGCGCTGGAACGCACGCAACAGACGGCGCGAGCGCCCGTCGCCCACCGCGGTCAGGAATGTCCCCGAATCGGGCACCCGCTTGAAGACCAACGGCGGCACCTTCTGGCTGCCCGAACTGTGGTCGGTATATCCCACCATCTCCAGAACCAGGGCCCCCGAGTATCGCTGCTTGCGGCGCCGCGCCTGCGCGGCGAAGCGCGAGCTGCCGACTCGGTAGGTACCCACGAAGTCCTGTGGCTCCTCGAGGTTGAACCCGACGAACTCCAGAGTGCGGCGCGGTTCGAGTCCCGCGGCGTGGCGGGCGACCTCGAGCAGCACGGCGACCCCGCTGGCGTTGTCATCGGCGCCGGGCGTGCTGGGGACGGTGTCGAAGTGGGCGCCGACCAGGAGGGCCGGCAGGTTCGGGTCGGAGCCGGGCAGCCTGCCGACGACGTTGTTGTAAGTGGTGCCGCGAAAGTCGAAGGGCTGGCGCTCGACCGCCAGCCGAACCGTGCTCAATTCGTCCGCCACCAGCGTCTCGGCGCGGCCCAGCGCCTCCGGTGCCGCCTGCGGGTGTCGCGGCCCCTCCAGCTCCCTTACCGTGCGCTCCAATCGGCTCTCGTCGACCTGCGAGAGCAACTGCATCAACCGCCCTCCACGTAGGCGCGCTCGATGATGATGGGCTGCAAGGGCATGGCCTCGCTCAACGGCCCGCGTTGCGTCGGTACCTGGGCGATGGAGTCGACGACGTCCATCCCCTCGACGACCCGCCCGAATACCGTATAGCCCCAGCGATCCGGCGTCTCCGCCGTTTGCGGCTGGTAGTCGAGGTAGGTGTTGTCGACCAGATTGATGAAGAACTGTGTCGAGGCGCTGTTCGGGTCGTCCCGCCTCGCCATGGCCACCGTACCACGCAAGTTGCTCAGCCCGTTGTCCGACTCGTTCAACAGTGGCGGGCTGGTCGACTGCCGCATCCGGCCCTCCGGTGTGTAGGCACCGGCCTGGATCATGAATCCCGGCCTCACACGCTGGAATATCAGTCCGTCGTAGAACTCGTTCTCCACGTGACTCACGATGCGCTCGACCGTCTGCGGCGCCTTCTCCCGGTCGAGCTCCATCGTGATCCGGCCCACGTTCGTCTCGAGCACGACGCGCGGCATTGGATTGCCGATGTCGGGTGGCAGAGCCGCTCCGCCTGTCTCCGGCTCCTCTCCCCCCGTTTCCGCTTCACCGCCGCAGCCGACGACCAGCAGCGCCAGGGCGAGCGTCGTCGTCAATCGTCTGCTGAGGATCAAGGCTCCCTCCTCCTCGGCCCGGAAAGCGACCGGGAATCGCCGCGCGCGAGCTCCGCCGGGGCCGCGCTGCGGGTTGTGCCGCCGTCCGCGCCGTCGTAATAGTGAGCGTCCTAGTCGTTTGCCCAACATGATGGCGGATCGCAGGCGATCGCGCCATTCCCCGCCGGGACGGGGCTCTACCACCGCGGAGTGCGGATGAACGGAACCGAGTTCGACCCTTCGCTGCTGTCGCTGCTACCGCCCATCGTCGCTATCGGGCTCGCCGTCTGGAGCCGGCAGGTCTATGTGTCGCTGGCCGCGGGGATCTGGCTGGGCTGGACGATCCTCAGCGGCTTCAATCCGGTGTCCGGCCTGGCCGGCGCGATTGAGGGCACGGTGACCGTGGTCGGCGAGCCGGGCAACACGCGGGTGCTGATGTTCAGCCTGCTCATCGGGTCGCTGGTCGTCTACGTGCAGGCGTCCGGTGGCGTTGAGGGCTTCGTGCGCTGGCTCGAGGGGCGCCGCCTGGTGAGCGATGTGCGCGGCGCCGGCGTGCTCGCCTGGCTGATCGGCATCGCCATTTTCATTGAGTCGAACATCACGCTGCTCGTCGCCGGCGCCGTCTGCCGTCCGCTGTTCGATCGCTACCGCGCGGCGCGTGAGAAGCTGGCCTACATCGCCGATTCGACCTCGGCGCCGATCTGCATCCTGATCCCGTTCAACGCCTGGGGCGCACTCGTACTCGGGATACTCGGCGGCCTGGATGTCGCTACGCCGTTGCACGTCTTCGTGCGCTCGATTCCTCTGAACCTCTACGCCATCGCCGCGGTGACCCTCGCCGGGTTCACCGCCTGGCGAGGCCTGAACCTGGGTCCGATGCGCGAGGCCGAGGCGCGTGCCGCACGGGGCGTCGTTCTGAGCCCGGAGGGCGAGCTCACCGTCGACGAGGCGGCCTTCGAGGTCCGGCTCTCGCGCGAGGTGCCGGCCCGCGCTCTCAACATGATCGTCCCGATCCTGACGATGGTCATCACGATGCCCGTCGGCCTCTACATCACGGGGGACGGCGTCCTTGGTCAGGGCTCCGGCTCGACCAGCGCGCTGTGGGCCGTGATCGCCGGCAACATCGCGGCCTGGATCCTCTTGCTCGTCCAGCGGTTCGCCTCGCTGGACGAGCTGGTCCGCTTGGGGCTCAAGGGGATCGAGGCGCTCCTCGGGTTGGTGCTCATCCTGCTCCTCGCCATCACGCTCGGCGACGTATGCGTCAGGCTGGGGACCGGCCCCTACGTGGCCGAGGTGGTTCGTAACATCGCCTGGCCGGTGCTCCTGGTCCCGGCGACCTTCATCACCGCCGCGCTCGTCGCCTTCGCCACCGGTACCAGTTGGGGCACCTTCGCCATCATGATCCCCATATCGGTGCCCGCCGCCCAGGCGCTCGGCCTGCCACTGGCGCCTTTCCTGGCGGCGTCGCTCTCGGGCGGCGTCTTCGGCGATCACTCGAGCCCGATCAGCGACACGACGATCGTCGCGTCCCTCGCCTCGGCGACCGACGTGATCGACCACGTGCGCACCCAGATACCGTACGCGATGATCGCGGCGGCGGTCGCGATCGTCGGGTTCGCACTGGTGGGAGCGTCCCTGTAGGGGAGCGGGAATCCCCAACCCCCAGAACGACGGGGCCTTTTCCCGCCTTATGCCCCGTTGTAGGTTCGCACTCACAGAACACCGTCACCCGGACAGAGGTACCGTATGTCACAGGAGATGCTGGTCTATCTGAACGGCGAGCTGGTGCCGCATGCGGAGGCGAAGATCTCGGTCGAGGACCGCGGGTTCAACTTCGCTGACGGTATCTACGAGGTCGTGCGGATCGTCGGCGGCAACGCTTTTCGGATCGAGGCGCACCTCGACCGCTTCGAGCGTGGCGCGCGCGCCCTGGAGATCGAGTTGCCCCTCACGCGAGAGGGCGTGCACGAAGCGGTACGCGGGGTGGCCAGCGCCAACGGGGTTAGTGAAGGCACGGTCTACGTGCAGTTGAGCCGCGGCGCTGCGCCGCGCAGCCATGCGTTCCCCGAGAACATCCGGCCGACGCTCGTCATGATCGCGCGGCCGTTCGAAGGGCCGCCGGCCGAGAAGCTGGAGAAGGGGGTCCCCGTTGTCACGGCGCCCGACCTGCGCTGGGGCTATTGCGAGGTGAAGACGATCGGCCTGTTGCCCAATATCATCGCTTTTCAACACGCCCGGTCCGAGGGCTGCACCGAGGCGATCATGGTCCGCGACGGTATCGTCACCGAGGGAGCCCACACCAGCGCGTTCTGCGTCCTCAACGGCACCGTCTATACCCACCCAATCGACAACATTCTGCCGTCGATCACCCGCAAGTTCCTGATCGAGGCCCTGCGTACGGAGGGCCTCGCGGTCGAGGAGGTCGGAGTACCGCTCGATGAGTTCAGAGGTGCCGACGAGACGTTCATCGTCGGGACGACGACCGAGGTGATGCCGGTGGTCCGCATCGACGGCGAGCAGGTGGCCGATGGTGTGCCTGGAGAGTTGACGCGCCTCGGGATGAAGCTCTACAAACGGGACCTTGAAACAGCTCGGGCGGGCTGACCCAACTCCCCATCGCCATCGATCACGATGACGACGACGATGGCGATGGGGATGGGGATGGGGATGGAGATGGCGACGAGGCTGGCGATGGGGAAGGAGATGGAGATTGGAGATGGGGCGAACTGAGGAACTGATTCGCGAAGTCGATCGCTGGAGCGCGCACAACTACCACCCACTGCCGGTGGTGCTCGAGCGCGGTGACGGCTGCTGGGTGTGGGATGTGGCTGGGAACAGGTACCTGGATATGCTGAGCGCCTACTCGGCGGTCAATCAGGGGCACAGGCACCCGCGCATCGTCGGCGCCTTGCGCGAGCAGGCGGAGCGACTGACGCTGACGTCCCGTGCTTTCCACAACGACCAGATGGGTGCGTTCCTGCATCAGTTGTGCGAGCTCGTCGGCTACGCGAAGGCGCTGCCGATGAACACCGGCGCCGAGGCGGTGGAGACCGCGATCAAAGCGGTCCGCAAGTGGGGCTACACGGTCAAGGGCGTCGCTCCCGAGGCCGCCGAGATCATCGTCTGCGAGAACAACTTCCACGGGCGCACGACGACCATCGTCGGCTTTTCCAGCGAGGAACAGTACCACCACGGCTTCGGGCCGTTCACCCCCGGCTTCAAGCTCATCCCCTACGGCGACATCGATGCGCTGCGCGCGGCCGTGACCGATAACACGGTCGGTTTTCTGGTCGAGCCGCTGCAGGGCGAAGGCGGTGTGATCGTTCCGCCGCAGGGCTACATCAAGGAGGCGGCGGCGATCTGCCGGGAGGCGAACGCCAAGCTGATGGCCGACGAGATCCAGACCGGACTGGGGCGGACGGGCCGGATGCTGTGCAGCCACTGGGAGGGCGTGACGCCGGACGTCGTGATGCTCGGCAAGGCGCTGGGCGGCGGCGTCTACCCCGTATCGGCCTGCCTCGCCGATGAGGAGGTCATGGGTGTCTTCGCGCCCGGCGACCACGGCTCGACTTTCGGAGGTAATCCGCTGGCCGCCGCCGTCGGTCGCGCTTCGCTGGACGTGCTCGTCGAGGAAAAGCTGCCGGAACGTGCCGTCGAGCTGGGCGACTGGTTCATGGGCGAACTCGACGAGATCGGCTCACCGCACGTCGAGGAGATCCGCGGCAAGGGGCTGATGATCGGCGTCGTCATCAGGGAGTCCTCGGGCACCGCGCGCCCGTTCTGCGAGGCGCTCATGGAACGCGGTATCCTGGCGAAGGAGACTCACCATCAGGTGGTCCGCTTCGCACCGCCGCTGGTGATCACCAGGGCGATTCTGGAGGAAGCGCTCGTCGCGATCCGCGACGTGCTCCAGGCGCCGGCACCTCGACCGGCCTAGCGCCGGGCAGCGCGTAAGGGGAGCGAGGTGTCCTCGGTCGCCGGGCCGACCACTAGCCGTGAATCGTCGCGCCAGCGGAGCGCTGCCGGGAACACGAACGTCTGGCCGCCGCTCACGTCCTCGAGGAGCAGCCAGCAGGACGAGGCGCGACCGCTCCAGAAGGCGCGTTGGCCGAACAGGTGGCCGTGCGGGCAGCGCTGGCGGCCGAGGAAGTCACATCGCGCGTAAGTGCCGCAGACGGGACAAGGTACGTCGATCGGGTAGGGCCGTCGCACCGGCCAGAGCGCCGACTCCTGCCAACGCAACTCCGTGCGGACCTCGGGGAGGAACCCCCGGCCGATCGATTCCGGTCGCTCGAAGAGAGTGTCCATGCGAGTGTTATTATAGCCCCGGCGGTCCCGAGGGTGGAACCCCAGTGCCTGAGAAGACGACCCAACACCGGCGACCCATGACTCGCTCCGTTGACCGGGCCACCCGATGCTGAGACCCGGCCTCCTTTACTTCGCCTACGGCTGCAACATGGACCCCGGGTTCCTGGCCGAGCTGATCGGTCGTCCGTTGGAGAACGGGTGGCCGGTACGTGCCGACGGCTGGCGCCTCGCCTTCAACAAGGGTGGGGAAGGGGGCAGCGTCGTTGCGAATCTGGTACCGGACGAGCGTTGCCAGACCCTGGGTGCCGTCTACCGCTTGCCGCACGAGGCGCTCGCCACCCTCGATGCCTTCGAGGATGTGCCCACCCACTATCGCCGCGAGACCTTCTGGGTCGAGCCGCTGGGGAGACGCGCCCGGCAGGCTGCTGTGGCCTACATCGCTCAGCCGCGGTGGATCGTCGAACCGGCGCGGCCGGACCCGGCTTATCTGAACCTGCTGCTCCGCGGGGCTCGGATCCACGGACTACCGCTCGAGTATCTCAACTGGGTGCACAGGGTGGCGTCCGGGACGGCGCGTCAGCCCTGGGTGCTCGAATAGTGCGGCGCGTCGGCTGGTCACTTGCCATTCCCTGCCGTAAGCCGCCCCCTTAGAATGTCGGGCGAGTGAACACGCCGGGGCCATCGATCCGGCGCT
>JASFTY010000214.1:0-6555 GCA_050050535.1 Gemmatimonadales bacterium
ACCGCGAACATCACGGCCGTCGCTCCCGGGATCGCCGAGGCGCTGATCACGACCGTTACGGGGCTCGCCGTAGCGATCCCTGCGGTGATCGGCTATAACCATTTCGCCAGTCGCCTCGGCCTCTTCACCGGCGAGCTGCAGGGCTTCGCCCACGAGTTCATCGGTGCGCTGGCGCGGGAGGGCAAGATCTGATGGCACGCCGCGGCGGGCTCTACGAAGATCGATCGTTGCCGCTCACGGCGGACATCAACCTGATCAATCTCGTCGATGTCGCGTTCACACTGCTGGTGATATTCATGATCACCGCCCCGATACTGCAGGGCGGCGTCGAGGTACAGCTGCCGCAGGCGGAGGTCGCGCCGCTACCGGCGAGCGAGGCGATCGTCGTTACCGTCGACCACGAGGGCGTAATCTACATAGGCGATGCCTCGGTCTCGCTCGACGAGTTCAGAGCGGTCATCCGAGATGTGTGGAACCAGAGGGGCAATCCGCCGGTCTACGTGCGCGGCGACGAGCGGGCGAATTTCGGGGTCGTGCTCAAGGTGATCGCCGCGCTCAAAGCCGCGGACATCACCGCCGTGGGACTGGTGGCGGAACTCGAGGCACAGAGGAGGGGCTGACCCGATGGCCCGGCTGATCTTGCGCCGCGAGCCGCGCGGCGCCGGCGAGGGGCTCCCAGCCAGTGCGGTCGTGGGGTCGATGAGCCTCCATGCCTTGACCTTGGTATTCATGGTCTGGGGCGCTCATCGCATTGACCTACCGGATCCGCCTCAGGTCTACCAGGTCGAGCTCGTCTCCGTGCCGCGCCCCGCGCCGGTCCGTACCGTCCCGGTCCCGGAGCCGCGGCGCCCGGCCCAGGAGTCCGAAGCCCGACCGCTGGACAGGCGGCCCGAGCCGGAGTCCGAGCCACAGCAGATAGCGGCACCCGTCGAGGCCGAGCCGGAGGAGGGTGCCGAGGTAGAGGAAGCGGAGCCCGTCGTGGAAGAGCGCCCCGCCGCGACGGCGGAGCAATCGCCTGAGGGCGCCGACGTGCCCGTACGTCTCGAGGGCGCCCCGTTTCCGTATCCCGAGTACGCGGCGAACATTATCTTGCAGATCAAGCGACACTGGAGGCCGCCAACGGGCAACACGCACCTGCGGGCCGAGCTCGCATTCACGATCTTGAGAGACGGGTCGATCACCGACATCGCGTGGGTACGAAGGTCCGGTAACCCGGCGTTCGATCTCGAGGCACGGGGAGCCATCGAGGCGGCCGCCCGCCGCGGCGTGTTCGGCGAGCTGCCCGAGGACTACCCCGCCGACCAGCTGCGCGTCTCGTTCTTCTTCGATCCGACGCGGTACTAGTCATGTGGGCACCCAAAAGTCGGCCGCCCAACCGACTGCTACGATATGAAGCGCTCGAGTCAGATAACCGCTAGAACAGCATCGATCCTGGCGGCCGCGCTCGCCCTGACACCGGCCATCGTGACGCCGCAGGTCCCGGTCCGCGACAGCATCCCCACCGACGTACGGCTCGGCATCGTCTATCAGCCGGCCTACCGGCCGGGCGTCGTCATGCCGTTGATCCCCGCGCCCGACGGCCTCCGCGAGCTGGCCGACACCGCTCGCCGTGTGATCCTCCGCGACCTCGACTACAGCGACCGGCTCCAGGTGATGCCGGTCGCCGAAGATCTTCCCGTCGAAGGGCCGATCAACTACGGGCTCTGGGATGAGCTGGGCGCGGTCTGGCTCGTCGTCGGCGCCGTCGAAGGTACGCCGGACGAACCGGTGTTGAGACTGTCTCTGCACGACGTCGTCTACAGGCTGCTCCAGGAGGTGCGCGCCTTCGAGTTGCCGCCGCTCCGGCACCCGCAGTTCCGCTACGCACTCCACGCCGCCGCCGATGAAGTGCTCCGCTGGGCTACATCCGCCAAGGGAACCGCGGCGACCCGCATCGCTTTCGTCGCGCAGGGACCGGGCGGTTCGGAAATCTACGTCGTCGACAGCGACGGCTTCGCGGCGCGCGCGGTGTCGGACGATAGCTCGATCGCGCTCTCTCCCGCCTGGTCGCCGGCCGGTGATCGGATCGCCTACATGTCCTACAAAGGCGACGATCCGGCGATCTACGAGGTCGACCCGGCGAACGGACGGTCGACGGTCAGGGTCGACCTGCCCGGTATGGACCTGACGCCGACCTATGTGCCCGACGGCACTCGCCTCGGGTTCGCCGCAACCATAGACGGGCGGACGGAAATCTACACCTATGACCTGGTGCGAAGCTGCTGCCCGGAACGCGCTACCTTCGCCCGCTACGCGAACTCGCTCTCGCCCACCTTCGCGCCCGACGGCCGTCGCTTCGCCTTCAACTCCGATCGGCTCGGGCAGCTGCACATATTCGTCCAAGACGTGGATGACGGCTCCCCTGAGTTGGTCACTCCGTACCTCTACGACCGCAGCGTCCACAACGCCGGCCCCGACTGGTCACCCACAGGTGACCGAATCGCCTTCCACGGCTGGGTCGGCGGCACACCGCAAATATTCACCGTCGCGCCCGACGGCCGCGGCTTGCGACAGCTCACCCAGCAGGGACGCAACGAGGACCCGAGCTGGGCGCCGGATGGCAGGCATATCGTCTTCGCCTCGACCCGAGACGGCACCACCGGCCTCTGGGTCCTGGATGTCGTGAGCGGCCGGATCCGCAGGCTCCTCTCCTCACCGGGAGCCCGCTTGCCTGACTGGTCCGGCCGCTTAGATTCAGAATCTCACCTCACAGGCGGAGCGGCGGTCGGCTCCGATAGTAATAACCACTAGGGAGTGGACATATGGCTAGCAGCTGGAAGAAGTCAGCGGGTTGGCTGGGGACGTTGACGCTGGCGGCCGTGATGGTAGCGTGTGGCGGTGCTGCCGCCCCCGAGCCCGAACCTGAGCCTGAACCTCAGGTACAAGAACCGACCGTGGACGAAACGGCAGAGCGCGCGCGCCGCGAGGCGGAGGAACAGCGGCGCCGGGCCGAGGAGGAACGGCGGCGCGCCGAGGCGGAGCGCAATCGCGTCTTGTCGGTCATCGCCGAGCGCGTCCACTTCGACTTCGACAAGTCCGATATCCGGCCCGATGCTGAGGAGGTCTTGCAGCGCAAGGTCACCGTCCTGCGCGAGTACCCCAGCGTCGATCTGCGCATCGAGGGTCACTGCGACGAACGCGGCTCCAACGAGTACAACTTGGCGCTCGGCCAGCGGCGCGCTGAGGCGGTCCGGCGCTACTTGGTCAGTTATGGCATCGACGTCGGCCGGTTCGCGACCATCAGTTACGGCGAAGAGCGGCCAACCGTGCGCGCATCCAATGAGGACGCTTGGGCCCAGAACCGTCGCGCCGAGTTCAGAGTCACGAACCACGGAGAGCTCGGAAACTAAAGAACGAGAAGCCCCCATGAAGGCCGCTGCAAGACAGCTGTTCGTCCTCGCGCTGGCGGGTGTTGCCGGCTGCGCCTCAAAAAAGGACGTCGACAGGATTCGTGAGGACCTGGCGAGCGTTTGGCAACGACAGGACTCTATCGCCGCCAGCGTCACCGATCTCGAGCGCTCGCTCTCCGATGCGCTCGAGAATCAGCACGCCCTCGTCGTCACGGTGCGCGGCGACCTCCTACACCAGTTGGACGACATGGAGCGTCAGCTGGTCGAGATCCAGGAACTGCTGGGCCAGAGCCAGATCGTGCTGAGCGGGCTGCGCGATCGCATGGAACAACGCCAGCTCGAGCGGCAGGATCTGGCGCAGCAGTTTCCCGGGCCCGACAGCGTCGGCGAGCCGGCGGCCCCCAGGCTGGACGAGAGAGCGGGCGGAGAGCCGCGCTCCCTCTACTCGGCAGCGATCGAGCAATTCCGTCGTGGGGCCTACGAGACCGCGCGGACTGGGTTCGAGGAATTCCTGGTGCAGTACCCCGCGGACGAGCTGGCACCCGACGCTCAGTACTACCTTGCGGAGACCTACCGGGAAGAGGGCGATGCCGGGCGGGCGATTCGTGAGTACAACCGCGTGGTTGAGCTGTACCCCAACTCGAGTGCCGCGCCGACGGCTCTCTACAAAGCGGGACTCCTCCAGGTCGACCAGGGAAACAAAGACACGGCTTGTGAGTATTTCCAACGTGTGATGGCTGGTTATCCAAGGAGCGATGAGTCCCGGCTGGCCCGCGACCAAGCGGCGCGATTGGGCTGCCGCTAGTGGCGAGCTCGGCAGGCTGCCGGGCAGACCATCCCTTCCCAAATGCGCTGTCCATATTGCGGTCACACGAAGAACCGGGTCGTTGACTCGCGCACCAGTCGCGAGGGCCGCGCAGTGCGTCGCCGCCGCGAGTGCCAGAACTGTGGCACCCGCTTCACCACCTACGAGGTCGTCGAAGAGCGGCCGCTGGCGGTCAAGAAGCGAGACGGCAGCTTCGAGCCCTTCGATCGCAACAAGCTGATCCGCGGCATCCAGGTCGCTTGCACAAAACGCCCGGTTACGCTCCGACAAATCGAGAACATCGCCGACGCGATCGAGGAGAGCCTTGAGCGCAGCGAGTCGGGCGAAGTCGAAAGCTGGCAGATCGGCGAGCTCGTGATGCAACATCTGCGCGACCTCGACCAAGTCGCGTTCGTCCGATTCGCCTCGGTGTACACCAACTTCCAGGATCCGGAGGAGTACCTGGAGACGATCCGCGAGCTGGCAGAGCGCGAGGGCTATGACGCCGCCCAGCTCGACTTCCTAGAATCAGTGCTGGCGGAGGAACCGTCGCCGAAGCCGCCTAAGAGCAAGGACAGTAAACGGTGAAGCGGGCAAATGGCTCGGGCGAAATGCCCTTCCTCGAGCATCTCGATGAGCTGCGCTCGCGCCTGATCTGGATGGGGGTCGCGGTGTTGACCCTCTCCGTGGCAGGCTTCTTCATCGTCACCGAGTTGGACGTCATCGGTCTGCTCAAACGGCCGATCGTGCCGCTCGTGCCCGAGGGAATGCTCCTCTACACCAGCCCCACCGAACCGATGGCCGTCACGCTGAAGCTGTCATTCGTCGTGGGGATCATCCTGTCGTTCCCGATAATCGTCTATCACACCTGGGGCTTCCTGTCGCCAGCGCTGTTCGAGCATGAAAAGAAAGCTGTAGTGCCGGCAGTCTTGGGCGGCTTCCTGCTGTTCCTGCTGGGCGTCGCGATGGCCTACTTCCTGGTCCTCCCCCTCGCCCTGCAGTTCCTGCTCAACTTCCAGACGCAAGCGCTATCTCCCATCATTACGATCGGCGAGTATCTGCGCTTCGCGACCCGGTTGATTCTGGCGTTCGGCATCATATTCGAGTTGCCGCTCGTGGCGCTGTTGTTATCAGTGCTGGGCCTGATCGACGCTAATACCCTGAGAAGGTTCCGACGCCACGGGATCGTAGCAGTCTCGTTGGTCTCGGCGCTGCTCACGCCGGCCGACGTCGGCACGATGCTGATGATGATGCTGCCGCTGGTCATTTTGTATGAGATCTCGATTCTCCTCGTCGCCTTCGTGGATCGCCGGCGACTCTCGGGACGTAAGAGCCCGCAAGAAATCGCCGACTGATCCCGCTCCCGGGCGAGCGCTGGTCGCCCTCACGGCGATCACGCTGGTCGGCCTGCTCCCGTCCGTCCGCGACCTGCCGGCCGCCGCGCCACTGCCGCCCGCTCCTTTCGCGCAGGACACGACTCGAGCGCGGCAGGATACCACCCGGGCCAGGGACCCGGAGAGGCTGACCGGCCCCGAAACGGCAGTCCCCCAAGATTCGGTGGCCGCCGACTCGCTGGCCGAGCGCGGCGAACCGTTCCCCGATCCCGATTCGGTGATGCGGGCGCTGCTCGAGCGCCCCGGCTACCGACCCGTGCTCTACCGCGGCGACACGCTGCAGTTCTACACCGACGAGCAGAGGTTCCACGTCGTGCAGCGGGCGCATATCGAGCGCGTGAAAGAGAACGAGAACCTGTTCGCCGACTCGGTCATCTTCGACGGCAAGACTCAGTACATGATTGCGTTCGGCAAGTCCAAGCTGATCAATAACAAGGGCGAGGAGGTGGACAGCGAAGAGGGACCCTTCTTCTATCACACCGAGCACCGCATCGGTACCGTGGTCGGCGGTCGAACACGCTGGGAAGTCTGGAACGTCGAGGGCGATTTCACCCTCGAGGGTACCGACACGCTCTGGGTCGAGGGGGGACACTTCACCTCGTGTGATCTGCCGGAGCCGCACTACCGCTTCGAGGCCGACAAGATCAAGTTGGTGCTCGGCCACATCGTCGTCGCTTGGCCAGTCCGCGTCTACTTCGGCGACGTGCCGGTCTTCTGGTTCCCGTTCATCGCGCAGGACATCCGCAGAGGAAGACACAGCGGCATCCTGACGCTGCAGTTCGGCGTCAACGACATCATTCGCCAGTCGACCGGCTACAGGCGACACATCTCGAACATCGGGTACTATTGGGCGATCAGCGACTATATGGACGCCCAGCTGAGTCTCGATTGGTGGTCGAGCACCTGGACACGCTTCGACGGCTTCTTCCGATATCGCTGGCGTCAGAAGTTCCTCACCGGCCGGCTC
>JASFTY010000215.1:0-6553 GCA_050050535.1 Gemmatimonadales bacterium
AGCTCGAAGGACCGACGACGCCCGGCCAGCTCTCCGTCACGGCGCGAGTGACCGTCAGCTTCGAGATCGAGTGAGCCCGCGGATCCCGCTACAGCAGGCTCTCTAGGCCGAGCGAGTCGGCGTAGGCGAACAGCGCCGGCAGTCCGCCGGTGTGGAGGAAGACGATCGTGCGGTCGCCGGGCACCAGGCCGCGTCGCACGTGATCGATCAGGCCGGCCATCGCCTTCGCGGTGTATACGGGGTCGAGCAGCAGCGCATCGCAGCGCCCCGCCAGCCTCATAGCCTCGCGCGCCGCCTCGGTCAGCGCGCCGTAGCCCGGCCCGACGTAGTCGACGATGCTGATGATGTCGTCAGGCTCGAGTCGTGTCGGCAGGCCGAGGATATCGGCACACTCGTTCCCGAACGACGAGATGCACTCGGCGAACGTCCAGCCCGGTCTGATCGGTTGCGGCACCGCCGGCAGGCCCACCAGTCGGACCCGGGAACCGCAGTGCTTGGCGGCGACAGCGAGTCCGGCCTGCGTGGCGTCCGACGAGCTCATCCAGATCTCGTCGATCGTCAGCCGTGCCTCCTCGGCCTGCTCGATGAGCTCGACGAACGCCTGCGCGTAGGCGACGGCATAGCGCCCCAGCCGCGACTCGTCGCCCACGCGCCCGATGTACACGCGCTTTCCTCGCGCCTCGAGCTGCTTCGCGCGCTCGCGGATGCGTTCTCCGTGCTCGGCCCACTCGATCCCCTCGATGATCTCGACCTTCGCGCCGACTAGCAGATCGAGCAGCAGTCCGCCTTGGATCTCATCGTCCCGTTCACCGCGTACCTTGCGCAGCAGCAGGTGGCACTCCAGACCCAACTTCGCGCAGGCGGCCGCCAGCTGCCGGCAGTAGTTCGACTGGACCGCCGCACCCGCCACGACCGTATCGACTCCCTGCTCGATCGCCTGGCCCAGCACGTACTCGAACATCCGCGTCTTGTTGCCACCGGTCGCCAGCCCCGTGAGGTCGTCGCGCTTCACCCAGATCGCTGGGCCGCCCAATTCACGCGTGAGGCCCGGGCAGTGCTCCAGCGGCGTGGGCAAACTGGCGAGCGCGACCCGCGGCCGTGCCTGCAAGGCCTGGCGCAGCTCGGCTAGGCGCCGCTCATCGGCGTTTCTCATCGGCCGCGCTCCAGCACGAGGACCTCGAGGTGCGAGGGGAACTCGCGCGTCCGGAACACGCGTTGTTCCGCGTCTTGATAGTCCTCCTCGGTCGCGTGATAGATATCGACGAAGGTTTGCGGGTTGCGGTCGATCACCGGGAACCACGTGCTCTGAACCTGCACCATGATTCGGTGATCTTTCAGGAAGGTGTGGCACTTGTCACCGAGGTCGAAGCTGATCTCCGTGACTTGATTGGGAATGATGGGCTCGGGGTTCTCGAAGCTGTTGCGGTACTTGGAGCGGAACACTTCGCCGGCGAGCAGCATCTGAAAGCCGCCCATCCGCATGCCGGAGTCGACGCCGCGTTTCCAGCTCCCGTCCGGATATACATCGATCAGCTTGACGATCCAGTCGGCATCGGTGCCGGTCGTCGAGACGAAGAGGTTGGCGATGACAGGGCCGGCGATGGTGATGTCCTCGGTCAATACGTCGGATTGGTAGACCAATACGTCCGGCCGGCGCGCCGCGAACCGCTGGTCCTCGACCATCCACAGATGCCCCTGACGCGTGGCAATCCCCGCCGACCACGGTACGGGTTTGTCCAAATCGCTCAAATACGAGTCGTGGGCGTCGCTTGCATCGCCGGAAGGGGACTCGAACGAGAGCCCGCCGCCGGCGTGGAGATAGAGCGACTTCTTTGTCGCTTCTTCTGGAGGCCAGTGGTCGTAGGACCGCCATTCATTGGAGCCAGTCTCGAAGACCAGCGCCTCGGGTAGATCGAGCGGCCCCTCATCCTTCAGGTAGTAGTTGAAGAACGGGAACTCGACGTTCTCACGGAAGTACTCGCCTGTCCTCTGCACGAAGTTGATCTCGCCCAGCGCATCCCCATCCATCGACGCCCAGCCGCCGTGCCGCCACGGTCCAATGACGATCGTGCTCTTGTTGTCGGGGTCATTCGCCTCCATGGTGTAGTAGATGTCCATCGGGCCGCGAAAGTCCTCTGCATCGAACCAGCCGGCGACGTGCAGCACACCGAGCTCGATATCCTGAAGGTGTGGCAGGACGCTCTGTCGTTTCCAGTAGTCATCGTAGTCGCCGTGTTCCATGTACTCGTTCCAAGTCGGAACACGGCCGTGCAGGTACTGCGCATCCACGTTCGATAGGACGCCGAGGTCGAGGAAGAACTGGTACCCGTCGGGGGTACCGTAGCTGAAGCGCGTCGGGCCGGCTGTGGAGGGACCGGTCCTTTGGCGGGCGCTGCGGACCAGCCAATCGAAGGTGTACATGAGGCGGAAGGCGCCGTTGTGATGGAAGTCGTCGCCGGTCCACATGTCGGCGGGCGATGCCTGCGGCGAGGAGGCCACCAGCGCCGGGTGGGCATCGATCATCCCCATCACCGCCTGGAAGCCGGGGTAGGAGATGCCGTAAATGCCGACACGGCCGTTGTTGTTCGGGACGTTCTCCAGCAGCCACTCGATGGTGTCGTAGGTATCGCTGCTCTCGTCGGTATCGTGAGGGCCCCGCTTGTCCGGCTTGTGAGGCCGCATGACGACGAAGTCGCCCTCCGACATGTACGTTCCACGCACGTCCTGGTACACGAAGATGAAGCCCTCCTGCGGGTAGAGGTCGTTAGGACCCAGACGCTGGTGGAAGTACGTCGGCCCGTAGTAGCCGACCGAGTACGGCGTGCGCCTTAGCAGGATGGGGTACGTCTTACTCCGGTCCTTCGGAATGTAGACCTGCGTGAACAGCCTCACGCCGTCCCGCATCGTGATGTAGTGCTCTTCCTTCGTGTAGTGCTGCAGGAGATAGATGTACCGGAACCCGCGGATGTTGTCGGGCTCCAGCTCGACCGAAATCTCGTAGTTCTCGATCGCCGCCTCGAAATCCCCATGGATCATGTACGCTTCGGCCAGGCTGTCGTACGTATTGAATGCCTCGGGGTAGGCCAGGACGTTGAGCTTGAGCAGCTCGATCGCTTCCTCCACTCGGCCGCCGTACAGATATCGCAGGCCGAGATCGTTCATCGGATACTCGGCGAAGATGACCGCGTCGGGAACCCGCAGCCGCACCGAGTGGAACAGCTCGACCGCCTCGGCGACGCCTTCTTCGCGTACGATCTGGAAGAACTGCTCCTGCGTCGGCACCGGCTGTTGCGCCGCTGTCTGTGGCGCACAGAGCAGACCGCACAGCAAGAGGACGAGAGTGGGTCGGTGGGCTCGCATCGCTCTCCCTCCGTCTCGGTTCGCTGAGGCTGGATATCGTCTCTTTAGACTGTGGCGGGGCGGGCGCGGTTGCAATGGCGGGCTCAATTGGCATCGTCGGCCCGGCGGACGCGCGGCGTGGATCTACGTCTCGGTCGCGGGCGGCGTATCGGGCTCCGGGTCGGGCGGTGGCGTCTCGATCGTCGGGAAGAGGCCCAGATCCTCACCCGGTCGCCGTTCCCCCGGCTTAGCGGTTGTGGGCTCGGGCGCCGGTCGTCGTTCGGCGGCGAGCTCGACGATATGCGCCAGAGCGTCGTCGAACGAGTAGCCGGCCTGTTCGGCCGAGTCCATGAACGACACGCCCTCGGTGAGGTCGGGGTTCGGATTCACCTCGAGCACATAGGGCTCGTTGCCCTTGAGGCGGATGTCGAGCCGCGCGTAGTCGCGGCATTCCGTCGCCTGGTAGGCGCGGATCGCGACTTTTTCGACCTTCTTGAGCAGGCGCTTGGTGAGCGGCGCCGGGCAGAGCGTGTGGACTTTGTGGTAGACTTCGGACAGCGGGTTCCACTTCGCCGAGTAGGTGATGATCGGCGGGTACTCGGGCGGTAGCGCGGAGAAGTCGAACTCGACCGGCGGCAGGGCCTCGGGCGGGTCGTTGCCCCAGACCGAGACGTGCAGCTCGCGTCCTTCGATGAACTCCTCGATGATGATCGCGCCGTACTCGTCGTAGACGTGGCGGACGCGCTCTTCCAGGCGCTCGGGCTCGTAGAGCACGGAGTCCCTGCTCACCCCGGCACTGGCGTCTTCCCATACCGGCTTGACGATGACCGGGTAGCGTAGACCCAGGCGCTTCGGCAGTTTCGGCTCGTAGAAGACCTTGAAACGCGGCGTCGGTACACCGTGGTCCTGGAGGACGCGCTTTGTCAGCCCTTTGTCCTGGCAGAGCGAGAGCGCGAACGGCGGCGCCCCCGTGTAGGCGATCCGGTACACATCGTACATGCCGGCGATCGCCCCCTCCAATCCGGCGTCATCGTGAAAGAACTCCACCAGGTTGAAGATGACATCCGGCCGGTTGCGCTTGAGCACCCGCTCCAGCCGGCGGAGACTGTTCTCCAGGTTGACGGCGCGTGCCCGGTACCCCACGCGCCGCAGCGCGCGGGCAACGTCACCGTATTCCTCCTTGAGCGTCGGGACGTGGACCGGATACTCCGGCTTGAACGGCAGGGTCGAGAGATCGACGTGCTGCAGCTTCTCGTACCAGTCTTCGCCGACCTGGTTGTAGAGAACCACGACGGACTTAGGCTGGTCACCGTGCTCGGACTCGTGCGCCGCGGCCGGCGCTCCCGTTTCGTCAGTCATATATAGCAATGAATTCTACTAGCGGCCGACCGTCTAGGGGAGTCAGCCCCACTTGCCGCCCGCGATCTCGGCCACCGCCGCGATCGCCGCCTCGATGTGCGCCTCCGTATTGAACGGTCCCACCGAGAAGCGGACCGTGCCACGCGGCGCCGTGCCGTGGTGCTCGTGGATCAGCGGAGCGCAGTGCAGCCCCGTGCGCGTCTGGATTCCATAGTCGACGTCGAGAATGGTACCGATGTCCTCGGCATCGCGGTCCCCGACCGTCACGGACATGGTGGCCACGCGCCGCTCCAGATTCCGCGTACCCCAGACCGTAACGCCCTCGATCTCGGCGAGACCCTCCTGCAGCATCCCGAGCAGTCCAATCTCGTGCCGGTGGATGTTCTCTAAACCCTTGCCCTCGATCCAGTCGAGGCCCGCAGAGAGCCCGGCGATCCCCGCCAGGTTCAGCGTGCCGGCCTCCAGTCGGAAGGGGTACTCCTCCAGGTGGTACGGCGTCGCGCTCCTTACGCCGGTGCCGCCGTAGATCGTCCCGCAAATTTCGGCGTCGTCGGCCACGCAGATGCCGCCGGTCCCGGTGGGTGCCAGCAGACCCTTGTGGCCGGTGAACGAGAGGAAGCTGATGTTGCATTCGGCCATGTCGATGGGCAGTACGCCGGCCGTCTGCGCGGCGTCGACCGCGAACGGGACGCCTTCGTCCTTGCAGACCGCCCCGATGGCGGGCAGGTCCTGAACGACGCCGGTGACGTTCGAGGCGTGGTTCACGATGACGAGCGTAGTGTTCTTGCGAATGGCCTTGCGGATATCCTCGGGGTCGATATACCCCTCGCCGTCCGGGACGACGAACGTGGCTTCGGCGCCGTCCCTCACCTTGTGGTTGACCGGCCGGATCACCGAGTTGTGCTCGAGTTTCGTGGTCACGACGTGGTCGCCGGGACCGACCATGCCGTTGATGATCAGGTTGAGGCTCATGGTCGCGTTCATCGTGAAGACCAGCCGGTTCGGGTCCTTCTCCACACCCGCCTCGACCAGGCTCCGGTTGAAGAACGCCGACAGCCGCCGCCGCGTACCGTGGATCATCTCCTCGGCCTTCAAGGCGAGGTCGCAACCCGTTCGCCCAGGGTTGACCCCATTCTCGCTGTAAAAGTCCCGAACTGTGTCGTGGACGACACCCGGCTTCGGGAAGCTGGTAGCCGCGTTGTCCAGGTAGACGAGCTGTTCCATCCTTGGCTCCTTGATGGGCTGGCTGCTGGGGACCGCGGTTGGGAGGGCAAAAATAGTGCCTGGGCGCCCATAACAAAACTGTGCCGGCAGGCGCCGGTGCCGCGCGCATGGCGCTGCGCCGAGCGAGACGGCAAATTGCTTTGCGGTCCCAAGGCTCCCGAAGGCCGCATGACGCGTCAAAGTCATGGAACCATGATCCGATCGTCACTCGCCGCCGATCTCCGCTACAGCCTGCGCAGGCTGCTGCGGGCGCGTGGCTTCACGCCGCCCGCCGCCCTCGCCCTGGCCTTCGGGATCGGGCTCGGCCTGTCGCTTTTCGGTCTCGTGCGGCTCGTCTCGCTGCGACCGCCGGTGCTGGAGAGCGTACTGGGCCTCGATCCCGTGCGCGAGGCCGGCTGGGAGTCGAGTTGGGATGCGCCGCTACGCACGGCGGCTCAGGTCCAGAGCGGGGCACTCGGCGACATGCTGTTCGTACTCGTAGTCGTCGCCGCCCTCGGGTTGGCGATCGCGCTCCTCGGACTCGCCGGCCTGGTCCTGGCGCGGGCGTCGGGCCGCCGGCGCGAGCTGGCGATCGAGTCGGCGCTGGGCGCGTCGCGGGCGCGCCTACGATGGCGGCTGCTGAGCGAGGGGC
>JASFTY010000216.1:0-6547 GCA_050050535.1 Gemmatimonadales bacterium
CATGTTGATAGCCGAGAAGTGGACAAACACGTCTTCGCCACCGTCAGGCTGTTCAATGAATCCGTAACCTTTGGCATCATTGAACCACTTGATCCGCCCTTTGGCCATCGAGCACTTCCTCCTGCATTGGGTGATGATCACTTCGACCGACGGGCCCATGATATTAGTCGCGTCTCGGCCTGTCAACGCAATATCTTCGGGAAAATTTCGGGCAGCCTATTCGGCCGTCTCCGCCTCCCCGAACCCCGGATAGAGCCGGCTGTAGATGCGGAAGTGCGCCTGAACGTTCCTCACGTAGGTCCGCGTCTCCGAGAAAGGTATACGCTCGGCGAAGAGCTCGGGATCGATGCGGTACTCGGGCCGCTGGCGCCAGCGACGCGCCCGGGTGGGGCCGGCGTTGTAGGCGATGAGCGAGAGCTGCAGCTCGCTATAGCGGCGCTGCAAGTCGGCGAAGTATGCGGTGCCGAGATGGACGTTGATCTCCGGATGGTAGAGCAGCTCGTCGCTGTAGTCGCGCACGCCGAGCCGACTGGCCCACCAGCGGCCGGTAGCCGGCATGATCTGGAGGAGGCCGCGGGCGCCGGCGCGTGAGGTGACGTCCGGCGCGAAGGCCGACTCCTGGCGGGCGATGGCGGCGACGAGGTGAGGGTCGAGTCTTCGCGAATCGGCCTCGGCGAGGATGATCTCTCGATAGGCGAGCGGGTAGATCGCGCGGAGCACGCTGGCGCTCCAGCGGCCGCGCACCGCCGAGTGGGCTCGCCAGCCGAAGAGGACGGCCTGCTGGCCGAAGCCGTGCTCGGCCAGGGCCAGCGAGAGCCCGATCAGCTGTTCGGGACGCTCGGGCGGCGAGTCGGTGATCGTCGCCAGCAACGCCTTCGCCTCCTCGTGCAGTCCGGCGTCCATCAACAGATCGATGACCGCGAGCCCGCGTTCGGCCTCCGCGTCGATGGGAGCGGGCGTGGGTCCGGCCGCCAGCGTCGTCCAGGGATCGATGTCGAGGCGATCGGCGGCGAGGAAGCCGTAGTAGCTGAACGGAGCGCGGTTGTGGACATCGCGGAGCAGCCGTTCGGCCTCGGCCACATGACCGGCGTCGCCTTCAGCGAGTCGGGCGCGGGCCGCCCAGTAGGTCGCGCTGATCCGCAGGTCGCCGCCACGCTCCGCGCGACGCAGGCGATCGAAATGTCGGCGCGCCGCGGCGTAGTCGGCTTCTCGGAAAGCGAGTATGCCGAGCCGGTAGCGTGCGGTTCGCTCGGCGCTGGAGCCCGAGTAGTCTCTGATCAACTCCTCATAGATCGTGACGGCGCGCGGCGTATTCCCGGCACCTTCGTAGAGATCGCCGAGCAGCGAGAGGGCGTTGAGGGCGGACCCGGTGCCGGGGAAGCGGTCGGCGACCTCTCTGAGGCGGGCTCGGCCCTCGCGGCGCCAACCGCGGCGATATGTGGCACGGGCGATGTAGTACTCGGCTCGTGCCAGGGTCGCGGCGCTCGGCTCGGCGGCCGCCAGGCGCTCCAGCACGTCCACGGCCGCGTAGTAGTGACCCGCCCGGAACAGCAGCTCGCCGATTCGCAGCTGTATCGCCTGCCGCTCACCGTCCGGCAGCGGCTGGCGCTCGATATACCTCTCATACTCCTCTGCCGCCGGCCCAGGGGCGCCCGAGCGCTCGAAGGTGCGGGCCAGCGCCAGATGATCGGCAGCGCTCAGATCGGGGAACTGGGCCAGCAGCTGCGCGGCCGCTCGAGCGGTGCGGGGGTTGGCGCGGACCGCAGCGCGCAACGTCGTAGCCGCCGTCGCGCTGTCCGCTTCCTCGAGGAGCAGTAGGGCGGCGCGGGTCCGCAGCTCGTTCCCGCGACTGGCGACGCTGGGCGCGGCGTCGAGCAACATGCGCAGCGCGTTCCGGCGGTCGCCGGCGGCGAGGTATGCGTCGACGGCGGCGCCCGTGCGGCGATACAACGGTACGCCGGTCGCGCGCCTCAGCAGCTCGTTCACCGCGGCGGTGTCCCCCATGTGGGCGAGTACCTCGGCGGAGCGAATCGCCGACCACTGCGCGAGCGCGGGAGCGATCTCGGCGGCTCGGCCGTAGGCGGCCGCCGCCTCCAGCGGTCGGCCGAGCTGTTCCAGCGAGCGTGCCAATCCGAGCTCGGCGATCGCTCTCGGCTTCCGTTGCAGGGAGTATCCGAGGAAGAGCCGGTAGGATTCGACGGCGCGCTCCACCGCCCCCGTCTCCAGCCAGGCGCGGGCGAGGAGGGCGCGCCCGTCCCCCGAACCGATGGAATCGAGCCAGCCCGCCGAGTCGAGGCGAGCCACCACGTCGTCCCAGGCGCCGCGTCCCGCGTCGGCCCGGGCGGCGAGCAGCACAGCGGTCGGCGTCCTACTGTCGCGCCCGTTCAGGTCCCGCAGCAGCCGGGTGGCGTACCAGTGGCGACCCTGGTCGAGCGCCTCGGCCACCTCGGCCAGCGGGTCGTCGTCCGCGCGATCGCCGGGGCCCAGGGCGGCCGGGGCCATGGCGATCAGTAGGCACGAGAGGTACAGCCGTGACAGATGCATAACCGTCGTTACGTGTTGTGGCGGGCTGACTCGGCTCAGGACGCGGCGCGGAGGCTCAGGAATTGAGGGTCTCGACGGCGGCGGCTAGGGCGCGGCGCGACTCCGCGGTCAGGCTGAAAGCGCCGGTTCCGCTGGGGTCGGTGAACACCAGCCGCACCTCGAAGCCGAGCGACTCCTTGTAAAGCCAGACCTGGCTCCGTTCCGGTCCACCCCGCGTGTCGAGGTCGCGGAGGACCTCGTCGGGCGGACCTAAGGTTACATACACCGCACCGCGATCGGTGAGCCATCCCGCAGTCTCCCGCTCGCCGAAGCGCGCGTTGGCCTCCCGGATCCTGCGGAAGTAACCCTGGAAGAACTCGTTCTCGACCGTCTCCGGGTCGGGGTCCTTTCCATCCCAAAACGCATGCAATAGCCGGGCCCGTTCCCGCGGCGGCGCGTTCCGCAGTTCCGCCAGCCTCTCCGGGGTCCCGGCGTAGCGCAGGTAGCCCATCGCCTCCTCGTAGTCGGCGGCCAGCCAGTCGGGTGTCAGAGCGACCACCAAGGTGGTCGAGTCGCCGATCGCCGTACCTGCCAGCTGCGCGTGCAGGCTCAGCGCCCCCGGCGGCAGGCGGACGGTATCGAGCGCGGCGCACGCCGAGCGCAGCGGTCCCTCGGTCGGCTCCGGGTCCAACGTGTCCGACCAGACGACTTGGCCGGCGGCCCGGGCCTCGAGGGTGACGCTGCCGTCCTCCTCGGAGAGGAACTCGACATAGACCCGGGAGCTCTCGTGCCGGTCGAACTCGATTGTCGCCCGGGGACTCAGAATGAACGCCGGCGGCAGCTCACGCGTCGAGCGCGGCTGTGCCCGGTACGCGATGATCGGCGCGGTGATCGAGGGCACGTCGAAGCGGGGCACACGTAGCTCGAGATCGGCGCTCAAGCCGTCCCCGGACGCGATGTCCCTGACATCGACGTGGGCCGGATAGTCGCCGGGCGGCAGGGTCAGGAAGCTCTGCGAGACCACACTCTCATCTCTGCGAGCCGTCTCGCGGAAGGTGCGGATGCGGACCTCCTGGATCTCGCTCAATCGCGCCGCCGGCGCCGCGCTGTCGCCCACCGTGACATCGACCTGGTAGCGGGCCACGAAGCCGGGCGGAGCACGCCGGAATCTCAAGGCACTGTTCGGCAGCGAGAGCGTGAGTACGGCGTAGGTGCTGTCGGCCGGTCCCGGTACGAAGACGAAGCGGCCGACGACGGCGAAGCGCGAGTCCCCGGCCAGAAAGCCGAGTTCCTCGTAAACGTGCAGGGGGTCGGGCGTCCGCCCGGGCGTCGGGATCGGACCGCTGCTCATCTCCGGGCTCGACGTGGCCGGGCCGCAGGCTGGCGACAGCAGCCAGAGCAGAAAGAGGCCACCCCAGGGGTGGCCTCTCCACTTCCAGACCGTCCGCTTGGCCGGGATCACACGGTCCGTGTCTTCGCCTCGATCTCGTGTAGGGCGTCGATCATCTTCTGCGCACTCTCCTCCATCTCGATCACCTGGCGGTCGATCTGTGTGACGAAGTAGTTGTGCGCGATGTTGATCGGGATCGCGATCGTCAGACCGCTCGCGGTCGTGATCAGCGCGACCTTGATGCCGCCGGCCACCGTCGTCGCTTCCACCTCGCCGGCAAGCTCGATCGCCTGGAACGCCTGGATCATCCCGATCACCGTGCCCAGGAACCCGGTGAGCGGCGCGACGTTCGCCAGCGTCGCCAGCCAGACCAGGCCACGCTCCAGCGAGGCCAGCTCGATCAGACCGGCGTTCTCGATCGCCTTCATCACCCGGTCCGTACCCTCTCCGTGCCGCCGCAGCCCTGCCAACAGGATCGCCGCCGCAGGGGCCTTGGACTCCTGGCACTGGCGTATCGCGTCGTTGATCCGGTGCTCGGCCAGCAGCTGGTCCGTATCCCGCAGTATCGTGCGGGTCCGTGCACCCTTGATCTGCAGGTCGACGAACTTCCAGACGATGATGATGGCGCCGGCAATCGCGAAGAAGGCCAGCGGGTACATCATGAACCCGCCGTCCTTGAACGTTTGCACCAGGTCGAGCCTCTGGCCCTGTCCAAGGGCCTGGGCCGCCATGAGCGTGGACAGCATGACTCCGCCCAACTTGAACCTCCTGAGCTTGCAGCGGCGATAGCGCGCCACTGCAGAGGTGAATAGGCCTTGCGGTCGGGGAAAATGCGGAAGCTAACCTAGACAGGCAATTGCGGGGTTGTCAAGACTCCTCATTATACCGAAGTCCGAAGTGCGATTTGTGAGGTTCGAACTTCACATATCACCTTTCGAACTTCGTCCTACTTTGTGGCACGCCACCCCGCCTTCCAGCTCCGGCGCCACGCGCCGGCACAGGTCGTCCTTCGCCGGGTGCGGGCAGCGCGGGTGGAAGGGGCAGCCGGGCGGCGGCGCCGCCGGGTTCGCCACTTCGCCCGCCAGCACGACGCGCTGGCGCCGCCTCTCCGCATCCACAGAGGGCACCGCCGACAAGAGGGCCCGGGTGTACGGGTGGCGCGGGCTCTCGAACAGCGGCTCGCAGTCGCCTAGCTCGACGACCCGGCCCAGATACATGACCGCGACCCGGTCGGCGATGTGACGGACCACCGACAGGTCGTGGGTGATGAACAGGTAGGTGAGCCGGAGGCGCTCGCGCAGGTCGGCCAGCAGGTTGAGGACCTGGGCCTGCACCGACACGTCGAGAGCCGAGACGGGCTCGTCGGCGACGACGAATTCGGGCTCCACCGCCAGCGCCCGCGCGACGCCGATCCTCTGCCGCTGGCCGCCGGAGAACTCGTGGGGGTACTTGCCCGCGTCGTCGGCGTGCAGGCCGACGGCTTCCAGCAGCTCGCCGACGCGCCGGCCGGCGTCCTGGCGCTGGGCGAGCCCGTGGACGTGCAGCGCCTCGCGCAGCGCTGCGCCCACCGTCATGCGCGGGTTCAACGAGCCGTACGGATCCTGGAAGATGATCTGCGCCCGGCGCCGGAAACCCAGGAGCGCGACTCGATCGAGCTGGCCCGTGTCCTGGCCGTCGAAGATCACGCGACCGGCGGTGGGCTTCAGCAGCCGCAGAATCAAGCGCGCCGTCGTGCTCTTGCCGCAGCCCGACTCGCCGACCAGGGCCAGCGACTCGCCGCGCCGCACCTCGAGCGAGACGCCGTCCACCGCGCGCAGCTCGCCCCGCGCCCGTCCCAGGAACCCTGACCGGATCGGGAAGTGCTTCACCAGGTCCTGCACCTCGAGCAGCGGTGCAGCGCTCCGCTCGTTCATCGCGCTGCCTCCCCGCACTCGCGCCGGCGCCGCGGCTCCTCCTCCAGCCAGCAGCGGTTCGATCGATCGGCGCCGAGCAGCGGCGGTGCCGCTTCCCGGCAGCGCTCCCAGCCGTGAGGGCAACGTGGGTGGAAGCGGCAGCCGTCCGGCCAGCGCTTGGCGCTGGGCACGCCCCCGGGGATCATCGTCAGGCGCGAGACCTTGCCGGTCACCCGGGGGATGGAGCGCAGCAGCCCTTCGGTATAGGGGTGGCGCGGTCGGCTGAAGATGCGGTCGGTGGCGCCCTCCTCCACAATCTGGCCGGCGTACATCACCATCACTCGATTGGCGATCTGGGCGACGACGCCCAGGTCGTGGCTGACGAAGACGATCGCCATGCCGAGACGGTCCTGGAGCTGGGCCAGCAGGTCGAGGATCTCCGCTTGGATCGTCACATCGAGAGCGGTGGTCGGTTCGTCGGCGAGCAGCACGTCGGGGTCACAGGCCAACGCCATGGCGATCATCGCCCGCTGCCTCATTCCGCCCGAGAACTCGTGTGGGTAGTCGTCCAGCCGCCCCTCCGGCTCGGGGATCCCTACCAGGCCGAGCATCTCCGCCGCCCGCCGGCGCGCCTCGGCCCGGCCGACGCCACGGTGCAGCCGCACCGCCTCCGCGATCTGATCCCCGATCGTCCACACAGGGTTCAGGCTGGTCATCGGTTCCTGGAAGATCATCGAGATCT
>JASFTY010000217.1:0-6543 GCA_050050535.1 Gemmatimonadales bacterium
CCGCTGATCATAGCCGTGATTCACTCACCCCCCTGGTGGTTCTACATACTTCCGCTCTTCGCGATCATTCCAGGAATCATAGCGGTCACGTACAGCGAGGGCGTTCTCATCGATCCCGGCAAGGACACCGTAGTCCGCTGGACGCAGGTGCTCTCGATCAGACGCGAACAGAGCTGGCCGCTCTCCGGGATGCGGGGCGTCCGCATCAAGCACCGCGTCTCCAGGGGATCGAGTACGCCATCCGTAGTCTACGATGTGTGGCTCGAGGGTGAGCCGGGATCGGTGAGAGCCTGTACATCGCGATTCGAGGGCAAGGCGCGGTCGGAGCTCGACCGCATAACGGCGCTCACCGGCCTGCCCGAGTACCCAACTACGCCGGTCTGACCCGCTCCCTCGAGCCCAATGCAAGCCAGCTTTCTCACGATCCGATGAAGTCAACAGAGCAGGCGACACGCGAGGAGGGGGTCGAGCTCGTACGCGACGTCCTGCGCTTATCGGCTCACGTTCTGACGAGCGATCCCTCACAGCTCGCCGGCCAGTTGGCGGGGCGGCTGCTGTCGTCTGAGTCGCCGACGATCAAGGGGTTGGTGGAGGGTGCCGTAGCGGGGACCGCAGCCCCGTGGTTGAGACCTCTGGTGGCCAGCCTCACTCCGCCGGGCGGCCCGTTGCTGCGGACACTGAGCGGCCACACCAGTCGGGTCAGGGCGTTGGCCACCACAGCGGACGCGCGGTTTGTGGTCTCGGGGTCGGAGGACAGGACGGTTAGGGTGTGGGACTTGGACAGCGGCGAAGCGTTGCAGACCCTGAGAGGTCACAGCGGGGGGATCGAAGCGGTGGCCGTGACACCAGACGGGCGGCGGGCAGTCTCAGGCTCGTGGGATAAGACGGTCAGGGTATGGGATCTGGAGCGCGGCGAGGAGTTGCGTACACTGAGGGGTCACAGCGCCGGGGTCGAAGCTGTGGCGGTAACGCCCGACGGGTATCGAGTGGTCACGGGATCGGAGGACGAGACGCTGCGGATCTGGGATTTGCAGCGGGGATTGGAGTTGTCGACTCTTCGCGGCCACACGCGCACGGTAACCGGCGTGGCGGTTACAGCGGATGGACGACGTGCCGTCTCCGCTTCTGCAGACGGAACGCTGAGACTGTGGGATTTGGATCGGGGCGAAGAGCTGCAGGCGCTGCGCGGGCACAGCAGTTGGGTTGTCGGCGTGGGGTTGACACCTGATGGGCGACATGCGGTGTCGGTTTCAAACGACAAGACGGTAAAGCTGTGGGATTTGCAGGGGGGAGAAGAACTGCGGACGATGACCGGCCATACGCAGTGGGTGGAGGCGGTAGCGGTGTCGGCGGATGGGCGGTGTATAGTCTCGGGCTCGGGCGACAAGACGGTCAGGGTGTGGAGTCTAGAGCGCGGCGAGGAACTGCGCGTGCTGAGCGGACACGCGGGTCCAGTCTACGCGGTAGCGGTGACGCCCGACGTCCGCTACGTGGTTTCGGGTTCGCACGATGACACCCTCAAGATATGGGATCTGACAGCGGGCGCGGATCGGCGCGCCGGACCCAGGCACGCGGACTGGGTCGGCGGCGTGGCCGTGACTCGCGACGGGCGGCACGCCGTTTCGGGGTCGCACGACAAGTCGCTCAAGATCTGGGACCTGCAGCGGTCCGAGGAGGTGCGTACGCTCACAGGGCACTCGGGAGGAGTGGCGGCCGTAGTGGTGACCCCGGACGGGCGGCGAGCGATCTCCGGCGGCCACGACCACACGCTCGCCGTTTGGGATCTCGATCGAGCTGGCGAACCGCAGATGTTGGCCGGCGACTCCGGCGCGGCCCATGCCGATGCCGTCCACGCCTTGGCCCTGACACCGGACGGGCGATTCGTGTTGTCCGGGTCCAGCGACCGGACGATCAAGGTATGGGATCTGGCCAGCGGGGAGCACGTGCAGACGCTTCAGGGTCACAGCCGCGGGGTCTACGCGGTAGCGCTGACGCCGGATGGCGGGCGCGTCGTCTCGGGCTCGCACGACGACCTGATCAAGGTTTGGGACTTGGAGCGGGGCGAAGTACTTGTCACGCTAAAGGGCCACACTGGCGGCGTAGTGGCATTGGCGGTAATGCCCGACGGTCGCCGCCTGGTCTCCGGCTCCAGTGACCGGACGCTGAAGGTATGGGACCTGGGACGCGGGGAGGAATTACGGACGCTGCGCGAGCACTCGGGAAGCGTTTGCTCGCTTGCTGTGCTGCGAGACGGTCACCACCTGGCCTCCTGCTCGAGTGACAAACAGATCAAGGTATGGGACACGGAGAGTTGGAGCGTCATCGCCAGCCTTACCGTCGAAGGCGGCTTGAGGTCTTGCGCAGTCGCTCCGGACGGCCTCACGATCGTCGCCGGCGAGGAGTCGGGCCAGCTTCACTTCCTCCGTCTGGCCGGGATCGAGCGGCACGCCCAGAACGGGAATGCCCGTTCACCCTCGCAGCTCGCATAGCGCCGCGACGTCGGGACGTTCGTCCGGGTTCTCTCTCATGCAGCGATCGAGCAGCTCGGCAACTCGCGGTGAGAGCGCGCGCCGGTCGTGCACCGATCCATTCGTGGCCGGCTCGGCCGGCGCCGACGACGACGCGCTCGCCGCCACAGCGGGCGGTAGCATGCCCGTCAGCAGCTCGTAGGCCACCACCCCCAGACTGTAAACGTCGCTCTTCGGTGTCGCCGGCTGACCGCCCGCCTGCTCCGGGCTTCCGTAGACGGGGTCGGTTCGTGCCAGACGAAAATCCGTTACGAACGTACCGTATTTGTCCTTCAGCAGGATATTGGCCGGCTTGAGACCGCCGTGCGCAAGGTTGTAGCCGTGGGCGTATGTCAGTGCGAGCGCGACCCCCTGCACGACACAGCAGCCATCACGCTCGTCGAGAACGCCTTGTCCCCTCGCCCACTCCCTCAGGTCCGAGCCCTCGACGTGCTTCATGGCGAGGAATGGAAGGCCGGACTTGGTGTGACCAATCCTGTAGATAGGCACTATGCGCGGGTGATCCAAACGGGCCGCCCGTTTCGCCTCCCGGCTGAAACGTTCCGCAGCGTTGGCACCGGTCACGCGGTGCGGCGCTATTATCTTCAGCGCTACATACCTGTCCAGCTGGAGTTCTCTGGCGAGAAAGACCGCCCCGCTGGGCCCTTGACCGAGAAGCCTCACGATCTGCCACTGCGGCTCGGCGGCCTCAGAGAGCTCACGCCGAAGCTGCTCGACAGCTACGGAAGAAATGGTGTCATCGCTGGACACTGAATCGAACCTCCTCTGAGACTCCCGGCGCTGCGGGACACCGGTGCGCGTCGTCGCCCTGACCTTCTGCAAGTATGCCAGGCGGCTCAAGCGGCTGCAACAAGTGTAGCGACTGGTCGGGTCCACCGCTCCCACCGAGGTTCCGGGCCGGGGAGGTCACGAACAGCGCCGCAATCGCCCTGCAGCCGGCAATCGGTCATAATGACTGCCGGCGGCCGGCCCGATTGGCCTCGCGACGGCTCGCAGAGTCGTGCCGAACCGCTCAACCTCAAGTCTCATATGTTGTTACGCGAATGGTGAACTGGCACAGGGATTGCCAATCGTTGTGTCCGTTGGGGGACTGCGTCGCAGTCAGGGCACGGCACCGGCGACGACTAGCCGGGAGCGTTGCTGGCAGCGCATCGAGGGGGGCATGGCGAACAACAGTCGAGGGGTCAGGAGTCCACGGGTGCACGGCTACTGCAGCCGCGAGGGTGGATATACGCTGGTCGAGCTGCTCGTCTACTTGGTGATCGCGGTGGTTCTGGTGGCCTCGGTCTATCAGGTGCTTATCGGGCAAAACCGGCTGTACTCGAAGCAGCAGGGCTTGCAGGATGTCAGGGCTACGCTCCGTTCCACGGCTTCTTTTCTCGCCTGGGAATTGAGGCAGTTATCGGCGAGCGGCGGCGACATCTACAGCGCCGGCATCTACGACCTCGTCATCCGCTCAATCCAGGGAGGTGGGCTCGTTTGTGCGATCGACGAAGCGACCTACCGCTATGGGTTGATCGATGCCGAGGGTGAGTTCTCAGCTACGTCAAACGACAGCGTGCTCGTCTTCAGTGAGGGCCGCGCCGGTTCCGGCGACGACGCCTGGATCAAGGCGAGTGTCTCGGACGTGTGGGTGACGGATGGTGGACTCGCCGCCTGCCACTGGGGCGACAGTACGGCTGTGGCAACTGAGGTGGTAATCGAATTGACACCGGATTCGGCGCTGGCTGGGATCGACGGAGGAGCTCCGGTGCGTTTCTTCAGGCGAACGCACTACGGCATCTTCCTGGACGGCGGACGCTGGTGGCTCGGCCGCAAGGTCGGAGACGAGGCGACCTTCGAGAAGATGACCGGACCTCTGGCCGCTCCTCCGGACAGCGGACTCGTGTTCAGTTACTACGATGGTTCTGGCAACGTGACAGCTGATCCCTCGCAGATCGACGTGGTCGACATCTGCGTCAGAGGCGAGAGCGCTCGTAACGTCAGGCATCACGATGGTACGGTGGTTGCCGCACAGGAAGATTCGCTGACCCTGCGAGTTCATCTGCGGGGTTGATCGTGATAGTGGGCGGCGGTCGCCGGTGCAACCGGTCGCCCCGCGACTTGCCGCGGACGAAGGATGATGAGGACCATGCAACAGATTCCGGACAGCAGTCGTAGTCATAGCGCCGTCGAGGCGGCGTGCTTCTCGGCGACGGCCAGGCGCGGCTTCGCGCTGCCCGTCGTGATCTTCGTGCTGGTTCTGCTGAGTGTGATCGCGACGACGGCACTCGTGACCTCGGGCGATGAAGGCAAGGCGTCGCAGGCCATGTACGAGTCGAGCCGGGCGTTCTACGCGGCCGAGGCCGGACTGAATGCGGTATTGGCGAGTTGGCCTGATAGCGCTGTGGATGAGCTCGAGCCCGGTGGGATCCTCGACCTCGGTTGGCAATCGCTACCGGATGGCGCCCAGTACAGGGCGGAGATCCGGCGCACCGACTTCGACCGAATCGAGGAATCCTATTCGATCACGGTGGAGAGTCGCGGCGCCAATCCACGTGCCGGGCAGCGTGTACTCCGACTTCTCGTGAAGGATGAGGTGGCAGCGACGACGGAGTTCGGTGAGTGCTGTGAGGCGGCGATTACTATGCGGCGCAGCCCCACTGAGGGCGCAGCGGAGTTACGGGAGTTCGCCGAGATTGATGGGACAGACTATACACATCCCAGTTGGGACAGTGCGGGCGTCTGCTCCTTGCCGGAGCGGGACATGGCCGGAGTGATCGCCGATGACACGGTGAACTTCAACGACCACTACCACCATTGGGACCAACACATTATCGGTGGCGAGCCGCTGCTAACCGACACGGTCCCGCTCACCGACGACTCGTTCCAGCAATTCGGCGATCTCACCTGGGAAGATCTACGCAGCATGGTGGACCACACCATCGACCATAAGAGCGGCAAGGACCTGGATATCACCATTGGGCCGTCGCTCAACCCGGACGGCACGTGTAATACCGATGACAAGTATAACTGGGGTACCAACGACCCCACTCACCCATGCTGGGGCTACGTTCCGGTCATCCGCATTCGGAACAAGGAAGACATCAGCGTGAGAGATGGCGAAGGGAATGCGATTATCCTCTTGGATGATGAGTACCACCCCGAGTACAACCCGGAGGGTGAGGGCGCGGATTTCCGACTTCATGCTCCATACGGCAACACCACGCTTTCCGGCCTGATAATCGGACGGGGCTGCGTCAAGATCGATGGGACCCGAAGCAGTGACGCACTGAATGGGCACTTCTACGGAGCCATCATGATCGACGGTACGCGGCAGGCGGATTCCTGCTGGCCCGGCGAGACCCTGACGATGGACGATTATGGGACCGCCCGCTGGAGTTCGTGCGCCGTGAGCCACGTTCTCACACACTCGGCGGTGGCTGAGTACCTGGACGGAGGCGGCATCAAGCCGCTCGGCGAGCGTGCCTTTCAGGAGCTGATCCGCTAGCCGAGAGCGTCCGTCGACGCTGCCCGGCGACCCGTTCCCGCCGCGCTGCCACGTCTCGCCAGCATCCAACCTTTCTTGCCTCAGGGCGATCCAAGTATTATGGTGGGATAGTTCGTCACGCGAAGTATCGCGTGGCGAAGTAGCCCCGCCCTGATACCGGACCGGAGGTCCCACATGTTCAGCGCCGACCTGAAACGCGGGAGCATCGAGCTGTTGATCCTGTCTGTGCTGCGCGATCGTGCCCGTCATGGGTACGAAATCGGCAAGCTGCTGGAGGAGCTATCGGGAGGCCAGCTCGAGTTCCGGGTCTCGACGCTGTACTCGGTCCTCTACCGGATGGAGAAGCGGGGCTGGATCAAGGGTCGCTGGGTGGAGCGGAAAGGCGAGCGGCGGCGCTGCTACTACACGCTGACGGGGAAGGGGCGCGAGGTCGAGGCGCGGCAGCGGCAGGAGTGGAAGGCCTTTTCGGCCATGGTGAACCAGGTGATCGGAGTGAGCCATGCCTGATTGGAAGAGCTATCTGAG
>JASFTY010000218.1:0-6535 GCA_050050535.1 Gemmatimonadales bacterium
TGATCCATCAGGTTGATGTACGTAGCGGTACCGAGCTCCGCGGCGATCCACTCGAGTATCGCCTGCGTCTCTTGTAAGTGGCCCGGCATGACGAGGTGTCGGAGGAGAACGCCGCGTGTTGCGACGCCGTTGGCATCGATCTGCAGAGAACCCACCTGCCGCTGCATTTCCGCGATCGCCGTCCGTGCTGCGTCAGGATAGTCTTCCGCCTTCAGATATCTAGCGCTGGCCTCTCGCGACCAGAACTTGAAGTCGGGCATGTAGATATCGACGATGCCGTCGAGCAGCTCGAGACTCTCCATCGCGTCGTAGGCGCTCGTATTGTAGACGATGGGCAGCTCGAGACCCGCGTCGACCGCCAGCGCCAGCGCCTCCAGCACCTGTGGCACCACGTGCTCCGGGGTGACGAAGTTGATGTTGTGGCAACCGAGCTGTTGTAGCGAGAGCATCATGGCGGCGAGCTCTTCGGGCGGCGACCCGCGGCGCGCCGGACCCGGCTTCACCCCCTGACTGATGTCGTAGTTCTGGCAGAACACACAGCGCAGGTTGCAGTGCGAGAAGAAGATCGTGCCCGACCCGTTCCAGCCGCGTAGCGGGTTTTCTTCCCCGAAGTGTGGGAAGCAGCTACTCACGACCGCGTAGCGTCCCGTCTTGCAGGCCGCCCACTTGTCCTCCAGACGGTTGACGTGACAGTCACGCGGACAGGCCCGGCAGTCGGCCAGACCCGCGATGGCCGCCTGGGCGCGCCTGTGGAGCTCGGAGCTCCCCAACTTCAGGTACGCTGCTTGCAACATCTCGCTGCTCTCCCGCTCGACCGTCTCTCTCACAAGATACAGGACCGGGCCGAGCGAGCTAGCGGCGGTTCACTCAGCGCTGGCGCGATACGGCCTCGTGAGGCGAATATCATGGGCGACCCCTGATACAATAAGCGGACGGATCATGGACACTTTCTCGCTGCTGCTCGATATCGTCATCGCCCTGGGCGCGGCCCTCACACTGGGCCTATTGCTGGCCCGCCTCGGTCAGAGCCCGATCATCGGGTATCTGCTGGCCGGCGTGCTCATCGGCCCGCAGGCGCTGGGCCTGCTGCGCGCGGTGGAGGAAGTACGCGGCATGGCCGAACTGGGCGTGGCGCTCCTCCTCTTCACCATCGGTCTCGAACTGCCCTGGCGTCGGTTGCGGGTTCTCGGTCCGCTGGGTCTCGGTGCCGGGCTGTCGCAGATTCTGGTCACCGCCGCTGTCGCGACGGTCCTGGCGATGTCGCTCGGGCTCCCGTTCGCCACGGGAACGGCGTTGGGGCTCGTGCTCGCGTTCAGCAGCACGGCGGTCGTCTTCCGGGTCTTGGCCGATCGGGCGGAGATCGACAGTGCGGCCGGGCGAATCTCCGTCGGCATCCTTTTGGTCCAGGATGTCGCGGTGATTCCGGCTCTGATTCTGTTGCCCGCCCTCGCCGCTGGCTCCACGGCTGACGTGCCGGGAACGCTCGGCGGAGCGGTGCTGCGCGGCCTGGCGCTAATCGCCACGGGGGCCGTGCTCGGAAAGACTCTGCTGCCGGTCCTATTGAACTCCGCCGCCGTGTTGCGGGTGCGTGAGCTGTTCGTGATTCTGGCGCTGACCTTCTGCCTCGGCGGCACCTGGGCTGCGCACGCCCTCCACTTATCCCCGGTGCTCGGCGCCTTCGTCGCCGGCGTGCTGCTCGCCGGTTCGCCGTTCGCCAATCAGATGCGCGCCGAGATCGCGCCGCTGCGCGCCGGCTTCCTCGCCCTGTTCTTCGTCTCGATCGGAATGCTGGCGGATCCCGGCTGGATGATCGGCAACGTGCCGACGCTCGTGGCTGTCGTTCTGGCTCTCGTAGCGGCCAAAGCCATCATCGGGGCGGTCGTAGTGCGCTCCTTCGGCTACCCGGGGAGCGCGGCCGTCGTCGTCGGTTTGACGCTCGCCCACATCGGCGAACTGTCGTTCGTGGTGGCCGGCGCGGCACGAAGCCTGGGCTTGATAGACGCTGGCGACTTCAGGCTGGTCGTCGCCGCCGCAGTCCTCACCCTGTTGCTTGCACCCTATCTCATCGTTCTATCTCGTCGGGCCGCGGCCTGGCTGCCGGGCGGCCCGCGGCTCGAGCCCGCCGCCAGCGGCGCGAGCAGCCCGGCGCAGCGGACCGCACACGTCATCGTCGTCGGCTGCGGTCCCACAGGTCTGCGGGTCGTCGAAGCGCTCCGCGACGTCGGCTCGCCCTACCTGGTGATCGAGTTCAACTCACAGACGGTGCGGACGGCGCGCGAGGCGGGAACCGAGATCGAGTTCGGGGACGCCTCCCAGGCCGAGATCCTACTCCACGCTGGAGTCGAGACCGCCCGGGCGCTGGTGGTCACTGTACCGGACCCCGCCAACGCGGCGGCGATCATCGAAGCCGCCCGGACCCTGAACCGAGACCTCCTCATCGTGGCCCGCGCCCGCTACGCTCAACTCGCCGGCCAGCTCGCCGACAGCGGCGCCGACGTCGTGCTCAACGAGGAAGAACTCATGGGCGAGCACCTGGCGGCGCTGAGTCTGAAGACATTAGGACTGGCGAGCGAAGGCGTAGCCCGCGTCGAACCGCCGGGTGGGTATTCGTCAGCTGAAGTCTCTCGGGCGCCGGATGAGCCGACTGGCGTGAACCGCTGAGCGTGGCCAGATTGACGCCCGCGATGGACTATCTTGTCAGGATCCCGGTGGCGCTGATCGGCCTGCTACTCGTGCGCGGCTTTCTGTATCCGCGTGGTTGGAAACGGCGCTCTCCGGTCAGTGCTCTCTGGAGTTTGATCGGGATCGCGCTGGTCATCCCGCTGGCGCGGCATAGCTCGGTCGGGCTGGTTGTCGCACTTGCCGCTACCGTGATATTGCTCTTCCCGTATCGTGCGCTGGCCGTTCGCTACATGAAGACGCGTACGCGGGCCGGCTTGCGTCGACTGGCGGAGCGCTGGGGGACCGAGGTCGTCCAAGACTCGCGGACCGGTCGTTGGGCCGTGATCGGCGAGGTCGGTGGCCGGACGGCGTGGGTCGGAAACGTCTTGACCCACAGGGGCTCGATCGACCCGGGTGTGAAGCGCGCGGAAGTCGGCTATATGCTCGCCTTCGTCATCGAGCTACGTCACCAGCCACCCTTCCAGTGCTCGTTGATGATCGGCTGGGAGAAACCCCGGTACTTCGAGCGCGAGTGGCGGGCGACCCACGTTATCCACGGCGAGTTCCTGTCGCTCCCCTTCGGCGATGTGGGTTTGGCCAGTGACCGGGGACGCGCCACCGGTGGCGCCGTCTCCAGGCTCGAGCCGTACGTGGCCATGCCGGAGGACCTGGGCAGCAAGGTTGCCGCTATGGGGACGAGCCCGGATCGGTTCGCGCAGCTCTTCACGCCGGAGCTACTGGGGCGCTTCTTCGAGGTGGCGACGCGAACCTACCCTTACGAGCTGAACGTGACACCGAGCAGCGTGAACATTTACACGACCTACTGCGACGGCGACGTTCAGCAGGCGAACCTCGAGTTCCTGGAGGAACTGGCCGACAGGCTGGAAACCGAGCGATGAGCTGCGCCCTACCACTTCTAGTGGGGCTGGCGGTGGCCGCCCACTACCAGGACGCCGAGGTGGAGAGGCTGGAGGCGGCGTTCGTCCGCGTTATCGTCGAGGGTTCGTACGCGACCGTCATTGCCGAGTACGAGATCGACCGTTCCGGCTCGCCTCTCGTTTTCGAGGCACTTCGCCTGCCCGGCCAGGTCGTGATCGTCGACCGAGCGTTCGGGCCGGACGGCGCGCTCGAGGTCCGACAGCTGGTCGACGTACGCCGGATCGTCGCACCAGCGGGTACCACCGGCCTGGCCCGCTTCCGCGTCAGCTACAGGGTCGAAAACGACTTCTCGCGGGTTCCGATCTTCGTGCCCGATCCCCGCGCCGCGCCAGGCTCGAGCCCGGTTCGTCTCGAGATCCTCGGCGCACCCGCCGAGGCCGAACCGGCGGACGCCGTGCCACCTTTCCAGCGGGGCTCCGATGGCGCGCTCTATACGAGCACGCCGCAGCTGCCCAGCGTCATCCGGCTGCCCTCTCCGGCCCGGCGTCCCTCGGCGATCCGGATTACGGCCTTGCTGGCGCTCCTCCTACTCTGTGTCGCTGGTCTGGTATGGGCCGGCCAGAGGGCCTGGGGTAAGGGGAACCGAGCACCGGGCGGCGTGTAGAACGTTAGGCTGCGGCCACTGGGCGTGGCCCGCGCCCCGGTCCCCCCCGCGGAATCCTTCCAGTCACTTGGAGTTACCCCATGAAGAGAGGTCCCATCCTTTTCGTGCTGGCGGCGCTCGCACTTGCTCCCATGCAGGCAGCGGCCCAGAGCCAGTGGGAGCAGCAGGTGCTCGAGCAGATCCGCACCGCGAGCGAGCTCTTCGCTCCGGAAGGTTATACCATGGTCGGTGACGCCCAGATGGGGTCGTTGTACGACGAGTCGTCGGAGGACTTCCACCTTACCCTCCAGGCGGGGGTCACCTACGTCTTGGTGGGTGTCTGCGACAACGACTGCCCCGATGTCGACCTCATGCTCCTCGACGACTCGGGTAACGAGGTCGATTCCGACTATGAGACCGACGCCGTGCCCATCGTCGAGGTCACGCCATTCCGAACGCAGAGCTATCGCGTGCACGTCTACATGGCGGATTGCACCAGCGAGCCTTGCTTCTACGGGGTCGGTGTCTACGCTGACGCATCTTCCGCGTCCGCTGTCGGAGGAAGCGCGCCGGCGACGCAGCATCACCGCGGTCAGCTCGATACGGGCGACGATCGGCTGGACGGCGACTACTACGACACCTACGACTTCCACGGGAATGCTGGCGACGCAGTGATCATCGACCTCTTCTCGTCCAGCTTCGACACCTACCTGGTCCTCATGGCGCCGTCCGGGGAAGACACCCAGAACGACGACTACAACGGGTCGCTCGACCGTTCGCGGATCGAGAGGGTGCTGAATGAGAGCGGTATCTGGACCGTCTTCGTGACCTCCTACGAGTCCGGTGAGACCGGCGCCTACGAGTTGAGCATCACCACCACCTCTTCTGGGACCCCGTTCTCGAAGCGAGGCGGCTGATCGAGGGGAGCGCTCCGGTCGCAGGCCTGGCGTGAGCGTCGCGGCCCGAGCTTGAAGAACCGGGCGGGGGTACCGCCTTCCAGGGTCCGGGGCCCTGGAAGGAAAGGGCCCCCGCAACTACAATTCGGCCTTGCCGTAGGCTGGCGGCCTGGCACATATTTCTCCTGCCCAGGGTCCGATCGTCGGACCCACGACCTCGCTCCCCCCGCGGAACCCGACCAACTTCTCTTGGAGCTTCTCATGAACAGAGGTCGCATCCTCACCGTCCTTGCGGCGCTGTCCCTCGCCCCTGGCCAGGCGGCAGCGCAAAGTCAGTGGGAGCAGCAGGTGCTCGATCAGATCCGCAGCGCGAGCGGCGTGTTCGCTTCAGAGGGCTTTGCCCAGGTAGGCGACACTCGGACGGGCTCGCTGAAAGACGACGCCTCCGAGGACTTCAACCTCACGCTTGAGGCCGGGGTGAACTACATCCTCGTCGGCGTCTGTGACAACGATTGCCCGGACATGGATCTGGCGCTGCTCGACGACGCCGGGAACGAGATCGATTCCGACTACGAGGACGATGCCGTGCCCATGGTCGCGGTTACTCCTTCCGGCACTCGTGCCTACCGCGTCCACGTCTATATGGCAGAGTGCTCCAGCGAGCCGTGTTTCTACGGCGTCGGAGTCTTCGCCCAGGGCGCGGCGATCGCCACCACCGGCGGACCCTCGAGCCGCAACTACCAGGGGCGGCTCGAAAAATCCGATAGCCAGCTCGACGATGGCGAGTACTACGACGTCTACGGGTTCCAGGGCAGCACCGGCGATGCGGTTGTCATCGACCTCAACTCATCCGATTTCGATACCTACCTGGCTCTCGTGGCTCCCTCCGGTGCCGACACCCAGAACGACGACTACGAGGGCTCGACGACCCGGTCACGGATCGAGATGGTACTGGACGAGACGGGCGAGTGGAGTGTGCTGGTGACGTCGTTCGAGGGCGGCGAAACGGGCGCCTACGATCTGTCGATCGAAGTCACGAGCTCGGGCGCTGCCACGTCCGTTGCCTCAGGCGGTCGGACCGAGACGGGCGTGCTGGCGGCCGGTGACAGGGAGTTGACCAGCGGCGAGTACGTCGACTACTTCGATTTGCCGGGGGGCAGCGGGGAGTTCGTCGTCCTCGATCTGCGCTCGCGTCAGTTCGACCCCTACCTGATACTCATAGCGCCCAGCGGCGAGCAGTTCGAGAACGATGATCATGAGGGCGATGCCACACGCTCCCAGCTCGCCATGGAGCTGCCCGAGACCGGCGACTACAGGGTGCTTGTAACGAGCTACAAGCCCGGTGAGACAGGGTCCTACACCCTGACGATCGGTGAGGAGGTTGCCAGCGCGGCGGCCGCGGGACCGCGCCTGGAACGCGGATCTCTGGCGCCTGGCGACCAGACGTTGAGCAGCG
>JASFTY010000219.1:0-6523 GCA_050050535.1 Gemmatimonadales bacterium
GACGGCCCAGCCTAGAGTGCAGCCATGATCACTCGAGCGCCCGTGCGGATCGATTTCGCCGGCGGTTGGACCGACGTACCGCCGTATTCCACGCGCCACGGCGGCGCCGTAGTCAGTGCAGCGCTCGCTTTGCACGTTCTCGTCGACGTTCACCGGCGCGCTGCCGGCATCCGTCTCAGCTCCGCCGACCTGGGTCAGTCGCTCCAAGTCGAGTCGACCCGCGAGCTGGTCTACGATGGAAGACTCGATCTGATCAAGGCCGCGGTGAGGCGCAGCGGATTGGGCGACGGCTGGGAGGTCAGCACTCGCAGTACTGTGCCGGCCGGTAGCGGCCTCGGCGCTTCCGGCGCCCTTGGTGTGGCCCTGGTCACAGCGGCTCGTGCAGCGGCCGGCTCACCGCTGAAGCCCGAGTCGGCGGCGGAGATCGCGCACCTGCTCGAGACCGAGGAACTGAAGGTGGCCGGGGGCAAACAGGACCAATACGCCGCCGCGCTGGGCGGCTTACTTTCGCTCGAGCTCCGGGACCCCGAGGTGAAAGCCACGCGTCTGAAGCTGGAGCCCCGTTTCCTGCGCGAGCTCGAGTCGAGGCTTGTCCTCTGCCACACGGGCACTTCGCGTATCTCGGGAGACATGATCGCGCGCGTCATGCGCGGGTTCGAGTCGGGCGATCGGAAGATCGTAGCGGCCCTAGACGGCATGCACGACGCCGCCATCGCCGCCCGTGACGCGCTGGTCGCAGCCGACATCGACGCCCTAGCAGAACTTGTGGAAGCGAACTGGCGGAATCAGCAGGCGCTGGACGCCGGGCAAACCACCGCGGCGATGAGGCGGATCGAGGCCGCGGCCAAGGCGGCCGGTGCCATCGGCGGCAAGGCGTGCGGGGCAGGCGCTGGCGGCTGCATGCTCTTTGTCGTGGGCCCCCAAGCGGCCGAGGCTGTGAAGACGGCGGTACACGCCGCCGGCGGCATACTCTTGCCGGTAAGCTTCGACTTCGAAGGCGTGAGAAGCGCGCCTGCCATCGCCCTTTGATAGCTCCAACCGCGAAGAAGACCTGCCATGCGCACACTACCTCGCACCACGATCTTGCTGATCGCCGCGCTTGCTGCGCCCTGGACGGGCATAGCCGCGCAGACCGCGCGCATCTCGGAGGAGACGCGAGTCTTGACGACCTATCCGTTCTCCGAGCCCAATCCAATTCCGATCCTGACCCGCGATGCCCGGTTATATCCCTACCATTCCTTCGAGGGATACGCGATGGACGGCGTCCCGCGCCAGTGGAAGGTAGTTCACCTCGAGAACGACCTGATCGAGGTCTTCGTGCTGCCCGAAGTCGGCGGCAAGGTTTGGGGAGCGGTCGTCAAGAGTACGGGCCACGAGTTCATCTATCGCAACGAGGTGATGAAGTTCAGGAACATCGCGCTACGCGGACCGTGGACGTCAGGCGGCATCGAGTTCAACTTCGGCGTCATCGGCCACTCGCCGTCCACCGCCACGCCGGTCGATTACGTATTGCGCGAGAACCCCGATGGCAGCGTCAGTTGCGTCGTCGGTGCGATGGACCTGCCGTCCCGCACCCACTGGCGCGTCGAGATCCGCCTGCCTGCCGACCGCGCTTACTTCGAGACCAACGTCCTCTGGTACAATCCGACCCCACTCGAACAACCCTACTACAACTGGATGACCGCGGCGGCCTTCGCCCGCGACGACCTCGAGATGTTCATGCCCGGCAACGCCTATCTCGCTCATTCGGGCGCGAGACGGGCCTGGCCGGTCGACTCCGCCGGTCGCTACCTACCGGCCTATGCCAACAACAGGTTCGGCGGACACAAGTCGTACCATGTCGTCGGCGAACTGAACGACTTCTTCGGCGGCTACTACCACGATGCGGACTACGGCTTCGGCCACTGGTCGCGCTACGAGGAGATGCCCGGTCAGAAGCTCTGGCTCTGGGCGCTGTCCCGCGAGGGCGGTGTATGGGAGGAGCTACTCACCGACAGCGACGGGCAGTACATCGAGTTCCAGGCGGGGCGGCTGTTCGTGCAATACGCGCCGGGAGCCGACATGAACCCGGTCTCGCAGGTCGGGTTCGAGCCCGGCGCGACGGACCGCTGGTCCGAGACCTGGTTCCCCGTCGAGGGGATCGGCGGGTTGTCCGACGCCTCGCGTGACGGGGCGATGTCCGTGACCCGTGAAGAGGGACGGTTGCGGGTCGGGATCAACGCGTTCGGGAACCTGACCGACACGTTGCGGGTGTCGTCGGGGGGCCGGACGCTGGCGGCGTTTCCGATCGCCTTCTCCGCGCTCGAGCCGGTCGAACGCGTTGTCGATCTCGCAGGCGCGAGGACCGTCGAGGTCGAGCTGCCGGTGCTGGGGTTGAGCTACACGTCGGATCGCGGCGCCCGGCAGCTGGCCCGGCCGTTCACGACCGATTCGGCTGCGGCGGCGCAAATTCCAGAAACGGATCGGTGGGTCATCGACGGACGCCAGCTGGTCAGGAGCCGCCGGTACCACGATGCCAGGCAGATGTTCGAGTCGGCGCTGGCCGAAGAACCGTGGAACCGCGATGCGCTGCTCGGGCTCGCCGTTCTCGAGTACCGCCGCGGACTCTACGAGTCCGGGCTCTCTCGCGTGAGCCGCGTCCTGCAACTCGACACGTACGACGCCACGGCGAACTTCGTCGCAGGCAACCTTTACCGCGCGTTGGGCCGTGAAACCGATGCACGGGAGGCTTACGGCTGGGCGGCCCGCTCCACCGCGTATCGATCAGCCGCCTACGTGCAACTCGCCGAGCTCATGCTCGCCGGCGGAGATCTTCAGGAAGCGACCCGCTACGCCCGGCTCGCCATCGACTACGACCGCTACAGCATCCCGGCCCGGCAGGTGCTCGCCATCGTAGGCAGAAGAGCGGCAGATGCGGCGCTGGCCGCGTCGATGCGCGAACAGTTGCTCGAGCTCGATCCTCTGCATCACTTCGCCGCGGCCGAGTCCTACCTCGCGGCTCCTAATCCGGCCTCGGCTGACCTCGTGACCGCGTCGCTGCGCGGCGAGTACCCGGATCAGGTCATCCTCGAGCTGGCCGCCGACTACGTGCGCCGAGGGGCGCTCGACGATGCACGTGCGCTGCTGCAACTCGGGGCCCGCGTCACGGCGAACCCGCTCCTGCGCGCCTGGTCGGCGTGGCTCGACGACGAGCCGGCGCGGCTGGCCGGACGTGCAGAACCGTCCTTCGTCTTTCCCTACCGGCGCGAGACCATCCCGGTGCTCGAATGGGCCGCAGAACACGAAGACCACTGGTCGTGGTCCTACCTGCTGGCGCTCAACCTGTGGGCGCGGGACCGAGCAGACGAAGCAGCTCACTTGCTGGAGGGCCTGGGCGATGCACCCGATTTCGCTCCCCTCTATGTGGCCCGCGCTCATCTGCTCGAGCAACTGCACCAGCGGGACCCGCAAGCCGACCTGCGCCGCGCCGTGCAGCTCGACAGCGCCGACCGGACGATTCGGATCCAGCTGGTGCGCTACCTTCAGAGCCGGCGGCGCTGGGAGGATGCGCTGGCCGAGTCGAGCGCGGCCCGTGCGTTCTTCCCCGGTGACTTCAACCTCGATCTCATGCACGTGCTGTCACTCAATCAGCTCGGCCGACCGAGCGAGGCGATCGAGGTACTGAACGCTACCCACGTCCTTCCGTCGGAGAACGCGCGCGAGAGCCATCGACTGTACGTGCAGGCAAATACGCTAGCCGCGCTCGATGCACTCGAACGCGGCGACTACGATGAGGCGAAACGTCGCCTGCTGGCCGCACTCAAGTGGCCGGAGCACCTCGGCCAGGGCCGGCCCTACGAGCCCGAGGAGCGGCTCGTCCGATACCTGCTGGGTCATGCCGAGCTGCAGCTCGGTGAGCCGGGGCGGGCGCGCGCGGCCTTCGAGTCGGTGATCGACGCTACCGGTCGCACAGATGCGCGTGCGGACCGGCTCGATCTTCTGGCGATCCCGTCGCTCGCCGCACTCGGACGCAGCGACCTCCTGCGCACAGTCTGGAACGACGACGACACGCAGGTCGGGCGATTCGCCAACGAGCTCATTGGCAATCTCGAAGCCGGTGCGGCTGTCGGCGAGCTCGCCGAGCGATTCGCCTTCGAGTACGCCGACCTGTTCGACGATCTCCTCGGGCGGATGATCCTCCGAGCTCTCTCGATATCGCGATGACGTGATGGCGAATCTCAGGCCCGCACCTCGTGATCCTCCCAGGACCACAGGTGACGCTCGAGGTCGGTCTGGTAGAGCGGCGGCGCTGCGACGGGCCGTTCCCGGTTCGCCGCGTCCCGGCCGTCTCGGTCGCTGACCGCCGCTTCGCCGGCCCATACCGGCTTGCCGTTGGGTTCCCGGAGTGTCAGTGATTGGCCATCCTTCGTGACCTCTGCCGCAACGAGCACCGCTTCACCGTGGTAATCGATCCTGGACCCAACAGCCTCGATTCGGTCGCCGGCTGCAAAGGTCTGCTTCCCGGCATCTACGAACCATGTGGGCCCCAAGGCCACCAGGAGATCCTCCCCGCCCTCTCTCAACACCAGATAGACGCCCCGGCAGACCCCGTGGCGAGGAGCGAATCTCTCGACTCTCACGACCTCTCCACTGATTCCGCACACGGTCCTCAGATCGTAGCGACGGCTGTACTCACCGTCGCCACCCCAACCGTGACCGGCGCGCTCAGCAAGAGCATCGAGGGCGGCCACGTACAGCGATGCCCACACGAACACCGCCAGTGCTATGACCGCACAGATCGAGAGAAAGGTGCGCACTGTGTCATTCATCAACGATCCCCCTCTCATCCACCTCAGCCCTGAGCCGCCGACAGGCTCCAGCCCTTAACCCGTGTCAACTACGGCGAAGGTGATCGGCATCGATATCCACACGGGTACCTTCTTGTCATAGTTGTACGCCGGGTGGAAATCGAACTCCAGTACCGCAGCTTGCGCTGCCTCGTCGAGCATGGGCTCGCCACAGGTCGTGTGGACCTGGCACTTCTTGACCACTCCCCGCTCATCGATCAAGGCCCATACCACCACCGTCCCGCCGATCCCAGCGTCCTGCAGGATCCTCGGGTACTTCTCCTGTACGATTCGCACCGCCCGCTGCGGGTCCCGCAGACTGGGCGCCACCGTGTAGGGTGTGAACACAGGCTGCTCCTCGAGTCGACGAGCCGCACTGCTCGGCGGAGCGGGTAGCGCCTCCACCGGATTCTGCTCGAATGTGGTAGGCGCGATCGTAATGTCCTCCTCGAGGACCGTCCGGGCCACCACCGGCACAGCGGGTCGCGCAATCGCCTCCGGTGCCGGCGGAACCTCGATCTCCGGCGGCAGGCTGACAGCCTCGAACTCCGTGACACCGAAGCTGAGATCTGCGGCTGTGAGCGGTGGGAAGAACTCGATCAGGGCGAAGTGGAGTACCGTCGCTACTATCACGCCGCCCCACAACCAGGCGCCGAAGCTGGCCTTGAACCGCTCATTCGCTGTCTCGTCGCGGGGATCCGCGACCGTCTTGTCAGTCTTCGCTCGTCTCGCACGCATCGCCAGGACTCCAGCAAACGATTGGCGTCGTCTTTCTCCTTCTACTCAAAAGATCGAGCGACATTGGGGAGCCGACAATTCGTAATTCCCCCTAGTGCCATTACGGTAACCACTTATGTAACTGCGGGGCCGAAGTGACCGTACCGAGAAGTGTCGTCAGCACAGTCGATGCGCTCGTGTGGGCCGGCCGATCCCCTAGCTGATCTGTCACCCGAACCACATCTTTCTCGTGCAACGGCATTCCGGGTCTAGGTCCTGAGAAAGCTCACGGCCACACCACTGACTCACCGGCGAGTCCAACGGCTATGCACGACGATCACAAGCCATCTGAGATCTCGGGATATGAGCCGGAGGCGCTTCTCGCAGCGCTTCCCGTCGGAATCATACTCACCGACCCGGCGAAGCAGTGTCTGTACGTCAACAGGCGTTGGCGTCAACTGACCGGATTGACTCCGGAGCAATCCGCCGGAGACGGCTGGCTCCGCGCACTGGACCGTCAGGACCGAGCGCGCGTCCTCGCACATTGTACGCTGCCCGCGTCCCAGACCCGGGAGCTCGCCGATCGGCTTCGGTTCCACGCTCCCGATGGAACCGTCCGGCTGGTGTCCGCCAAAGCTCTTCCCCTGCTCGATGAAGGAGGGAACGTCCGCGGTTACTTGTGTACGATAGAGGACGTCAGCGGACCACATGAAAGCGATCAGTCGCTTCGGAGGTTGACCGGCGAGCTTCATGAGCGCGTCAAAGAGCTGAACTGTCTGTTCGCCTTCTCACATATCGTGGAAGACTCGGGCGGCTCGCTCGAACACATCCTTCAAGAGACAGTCAAGCTGCTGCCCGCATCATGGGAGCATGCCGAGGTCGCCTGCGCACGAGTCGCAATGACCGGACATGAATTCACGTCGGACAATTACTCGGATACTCCATGGAAGCAGCGGGCGGAAATCACGGTGCGCGGTGAA
>JASFTY010000220.1:0-6489 GCA_050050535.1 Gemmatimonadales bacterium
CCCACCGCCCTCCGCCCACCGCCCACTGCCCACCGCTCACCGCCCCACCGCCCACCGCCCCACCGGGCTGCGCATCTAACAAAAGAAGGCCAGATTAGTGGAGTGGCGACCCAACCGCCCGCTAGACGTGAGAGCCAACGGAGGCGCGCATGCGTATCGAGCGATCGGTCTGTCTGTCTCTCTTATTGCTGACCGGCAGCTGTAGCGGCGGGTCGGCCCAGCAGCAGCAACAACAGCCGCATCAGCAGCAGGCCGCCCCTGCGGTGATCCGGGTTCTCGAGGGCGAGCTCGCGTTCGGGTTCGAGCTGTTGCGCCAGGTCCGCAGCCAGGAGCCGCCGGGCGCGAACATCTTCATCTCGCCGGCCAGCGTGGCGATGGCGCTGGGGATGGCTTACAACGGTGCGGCGGGCGAAACGCAGGCGGCGATGCGCGAGACGCTGGCGCTGGGTGAGCTGACGCCGGCGGAAGTGGGTGCCGCCTATCGACTCTTGATGGACCGGCTGCTGGGGCTGGACCCGGCGGTCGAGTTCCGGCCCGCCAACTCGATCTGGTACCGCGAGGGTCTGGAGGTACGGCCCGAGTTCCTGGCGACGAACCGGCGCGATTACGACGCCGAGATCGCCGCGCTCGACTTCGACAGCCCGGAGGCGGCGCCGACGATCAACCGCTGGGTCGCGGACAAGACGAACGGTCTGATCGACAAGATCGTCGAGCCGCCGATCGACCCGCTGATGATGCTCTACCTGATCAACGCCATCTACTTCAAGGGCCAGTGGACCGATCCGTTCCAGCCCGAGTTGACGGCGCCGCGTCGGTTCAGGCTGGCCGACGGCACGACGAAGCGGGTACCGACGATGGCGTTCGCGGAGCCGCGGCCGGTGGCGTACTACCAGGGTTCGGGTGTCGAGGCGCTGGAGCTGACGTACGGCGACTCGAGCTTCGTCATGACTATCGTGATGCCGGAGGAGCCGGGCGGCATCGATGAGCTGGTGGGCTCGCTGACGCGGGAGCGTTGGGAGGCGATCGTCAGGGGCCTCGGCATGAGCTCGTTCGAGGTCTACATGCCGAAGTTCAAGATGGAGTACGAGATCACCTTGAACGATGCGCTACAGGCGATGGGGATGGGCGTCGCCTTCGATCCCGCGGCGGCCGACTTTACGGGGATCGGCCGCGGGCCGCGGCCGCTATACATCAGCGAGGTCAAGCACAAGACCTACGTCGATGTGAACGAGGAGGGCACCGAGGCGGCGGCGGTGACGGGGATCGGCGTTAGGGTGACCAGCGTGCCGCCGCGCATCTCGGTGGACCGGCCGTTCGTCTTCGCGATCCGCGAGCGCGCCTCGCGGCTGATCCTGTTCCTCGGTCTGATGATGGAACCGGGGGGTCGGTAGGCGGTGCGGCGGTAGGCGGTGAGTGGCCGGGCGCGAAGTCACGGCTTCCCGGCTTGCCCCGAACTGTGAATTTCCTTCACCAGGCGCGAAGAACGTCCACCCGGTTCCTGCTTCGTGATACGCGCCCACCGCCCAACCGCCTACCGCCGCACCGCCCACCGCCGCACTGCCCACCGCCGCACCGCCCACCGCCGCACCGCCCACCGCCTACCGCCTACCGCCTACCGCTCCTCAGCGCCGCAATGAACGACGGCACCGTCTTGAGCAGGTCGCCAACCACCGGCACCACGCGCGGCTGCTCGCGCCGCTGGTTGAGGGTCATCAGCGGGGCCTGTGGGTCGAGGTTGAAGGCGAAGATCACGGCGCGGTCGGCGACCCAATCGATGTGCTGGGGCGCGCCGGAGACGCCGAGTGCGATCATCACCCTGGGATTCACGCGCACGCCGGTCTGACCGATCTGGTGCTCGTCGGGCAGCCAGCTCATGTCCATGGTGACCTTGCGGGTGGCGCCGATCTCGACGTTGGGCGCGCCGAGCTCGAGCAGCGCCTGGCGGAGCGGCTCGACGACGGTCTCGAGGTTGTCGACGGAGCCGAGTCCGGCGCCGACGTCGATAACGAAGTCGGCGTTTTCGCGCGTCACGGCGGCCGCCGCCTTCGGCGCCTCGGCCAGCGCGCGGGCCAGCGGATCGGTCTCGGCGTCGAACTCGAGCTCGAGCTCGACGCTGACGACATCGGGCTTGGCACGTCCGGGCTCCGGGGTCTCGCTGGCGGTGGCGACCTCCGGCTCGCACCAGACGATGCGGACGCCGTCGGCCGCGGTGGTCCGCTCGCGTCGTGCGCGTAGCCGGCGCTCGTGGGCCGGCCGCACGAACACGATGCGGTCGCCGTCGGCAAACTCGACCCGGCTGACGCCCGCCACCTCCTCGACCTCGATGTTCGCGCCGCGCAACGCGCCGGCCAGCGCCGGCAGCGACTCGGCCAGCCGGGGCGTGGTGAGCAGGCAGTCGGGCCGCGCCGCGGCCCCCGGTCCCAGCAGCCGGATCAGCGCCTCGGCGAGCGCGCGCGGCGCGCCGGTCGCCAGCGCCTCGTGCTCGGCGAAGACAATCCGCGCGAGCGGCGCGGCGACCATCAGCGATCCGGCGGCGGCGCGCCGGTCACGGACCTGTAACGGGCCGCCCAGGATCAGCGCCGAGAGCGGCCGGCCGGTCCGCGCCGCGATGCCCCGCGCCGCCTCGAGCGGCGCCCGCGAGCTCCGCGCCAGGTCGCCGCCCTCCAGCTCGGGTACGAACACGACGCCCGACCACTCGATCGCGCCGGCGGCGGAGTGGCTGAAGTCGCCGGCGAACGGCGCGCCCACCGGTGCGCCGGCGCCGTCGCCGAGGTCGCCCACCTCCAGCAGCAGCTGCGCCGCTCGCTCCGGCTCGACGCTGCCCGCGTCCTCCGCCTCGTCGGCCGAGATGGCGGCCGCCGCCGTGGCGAACCACTCGTCCGAGGGCTCGGCGCCGGCCGGGAAGGCGACGACGTCCAGCGGCTTCCGCAGCGCCGCGGCGAAACCGGCCGCGGTGAACTCGCATTCCGGCTCCGCCTCCGCCGCCGCCACCGCGCCCACCGCGGGCAGCGATACGCGAACGGTGTCGGGGAACCGCTGACTGGCATAGATCGCCTCGTCGCCGGCGACCCACAGATCGCTCACCGCCGGCAGCCACTCGGCGCCCAACTCGCCGGCCAGGTGCAGCGCCAGGCGACCGCCGCTGGGGCTGTCGTCGGCGGCGCCCGCCAGCAGCAGGTCGGGCGCGATCCCGCGCTCGCGCAGCGCCGCTGCGATGGCGGCCGCCACCGTGTGCTCGGCGTAGACCGCGCCGCCGGTATCGAGCAGGACCGCCCGGTCGGCGCCGGCGGCGAGCCCGGCGCGCAGTCCGTCCTCGGCGGCCGGCGCCGCGGCGCAGATCAGCGTCAGGGCGACGTGGTCGGGCTCGGCCCGCTTGAGCGCCAGCGCGAGTCGCAGCGCGCGCCGGTCGCCGGCGCCGAAGCCGTAGACGTGCTCGGCGACGCGGCCGTCGGCCAACCGCGGGCGCGGCGCCAATCGCGGCGCCCGCTCCAGCGCGACGACGATCTCGAGGTCGCGCTCGATCGGGGTGCGCGGGACGCGCTCGAGCGCCACGTCCGCCGCAGCGGCGCCACCGGCGGCGTCCGCCTCGTCGAACACGGTCTCCGCCAGCTTGAGCTCGGCGGTGCGGCCGCCCGCTCTCAGAATCTCGAAGTCGCGATCGAATCCCGAGGCGAGCCGCTCGAACTCGCGCCGCGCTCGGGCGACGAAGCCGCGCGCCGCCCCGTCACTCCAGGCGCGTCGTACTTCGTCGCCGTCCGCCGTCAGGTTGCGGGCCACCCAGTTCGCGCGCCGCACCACGGTATCGACCGCCTTGACCAACGCAATCATAAGCGAGAGGCGGAAGAAGATCGGCTGGACCAGCGCCTTCTGCCACGCAGCGCGCTTGTACGTCGACCGCGTCAGCTTCAACCGCTCGTGCAGGCCGGCCATCAGCTCGCCGTGTATATGGATCTCATCTTCGTACGGCCCCTCCGCCTTGACCTCCAGGCCTTCCAGCTTCTCTATCTTCGGCCCGATCAGGTCGATCGAGTCCTTGAGCAGCAGGAACTGCTGGATCTCGTTCGTGCCCTCGTAGATCGTCATCACCCGCGCGTCGCGCCGGTCCTTCTCGATCCGATAGCGCTGTAGCTGTCCGCCGATCCCGTATAGCGGCTCCAGGAAGTGCAGGTTGCGATGCAGCCCGTCGGTGCCGAACAGCTTGGCTACCGCCGACTCGGTTCGCGGCATCTCGCTCGTCTTGTCGTCGTAGATACCGATCAGGTCGTAGGAAAGCGACTCGACCGCGAACATCTCCTCCAGCGCGAGCCCCAGCCGATAGCGCGCCCAGCCCGCGGAGCCGCGCGGATCCTTCGCCAGGTAGGCGGCCGCATCGCCGATCGCCTGCTGGATGCCGGCGGCCGACGAGACGCAGAGCCCGGTGCGGCCGACGTTCAGCGTCTCGAGCGCGTTCTCCTGGCCGCGCCCTTCGATCCCGATCATGCACTCGCGCGGGATACGCACGTTGGTCAGCGTGATCTCGTTCGTGCACGACCCGCGCTGGCCCATCTTCTCCTCGTCTTTGCCGACCAGGAACCCGTCGGTCAGCGCGTCGACCATGAAGCCGGTGACGCCGCCCGGCGTGCGTGCGTAGATCGCCTCGACGCCGGCGATGTGTGCGTTGGTGATCCACATCTTGGCGCCGTTCAGCACGTAGAACTCGTAGTACTCTTCGCCGTCGCGCTCGCGGATCAGGGCCATGTCGTGCACATCGACGCGCCGGTCGCCGATCATGAGGTAGCGGTACCGTTCCTCGTCCTCCTCGTAGCTATACTCGAGCGAGTGGATCTCCGCCGGCTCGGCCTCGTCGCTGTAGCGGTAGAAGATCTTCGAACCCTCGAAGTCGAACTCGAAGCGCCGCATGTCACAGATGTTGCGCCGACCCTCCCCGTTCGCTTCGTCCAGGTAGAAGTACTTCACACCGTCGGAGTCGGTGTGCACGCGGCGCGAGTCGAGGCGCGCTTCGGTCCGCTGCCGCGCCGTGTCCGACCCGGCGCTCGGCTCGGTGAGCGCGAAGGCCGAGATCATGCGCGCCGCGATCAGCCGCAGATAGAACTCGTGGGCCAACCGGCGGCGCGGCATCTCCGCCAGCTCGCCGGCGGCGCGGTCCCACCAGCCGTCCAGCGCGGTGAGCGCCTTCTCGAGGCCTCTGGCGAAGCCGTCCAGGTCGCCCTTCAGCCCGGCCGCCCCGGCCTTGCCCCAGGCGGACATGAACTTGCCGAACACGACCTTCTTGAGTATCCGGCTCTTACCGATGGCGCCGCGGATCTGCTTGTCGAGCTCCAGGTAGCCGCTTTTCAGCGCCTCGAAGTCGGGCCGCTCCATCCCCGCCAGCAGCTTCCTGATGCCGGCCGCGATGCCGGCGACCGCATCGGCCTGATCGACCGCGCCCTGCAGCTCCGCCTCGGCGCGGTTGACCTCATCGAGGCCGAGCAGCATCGGGGTCGTGCCGATGCTGTAGTTCGCCTGGATCGTCAGGGTGTGGCTGACGTCGGCGATGCGCTTCGCGATCATGCAGAGGTTGTAGTAGTCGGCCTTCGTGCGGCCCTGGCCGCCGTACTCGCTGGGCAGCACGACCCGGAACACACCGAGCTGCTGCGCCCAATCGAGGTCCTCGCGCGGGATGTAGTGCAGCCGCTCGACGTAGCGCTCGAACGACGGCTGCCAATCGCCCTCCGCGTAACGGTCGCGGAACGATTTCAGGTACTCCTCGTAGCGACCGCGAGTCACGTCGTCGGCCCACATCAGCTCGGGCAGATAGCGGGTCTCATCGACCGCCGGCGGCCCGACCAGGAACTCGCCGGTTCGCTGCTTGCGACCCGCGTTCACAATGTCGCGCTCGTAGTCGAAGCCGAGGCGGCCGGTGGCGATCGGCTCGTCGGGGTAGTCGCCGAGCTGCAGCGCGTAGCGGCCCAGCTCGACCCGGGCGGGTGCCGCCTCCAGCTCGCCGGCCAGCGCGACGAGTTGTTCCTCCACGATGTCGGCCCAGAGCTGGGCGGCCTCGACGTAGCGCTCCGCTGCGGTCGAGCCTTCCAGGCGCCGCTGCGCGCGCATCAGCATCCGTGCCCAGATGTAGAGCCGGGTCGCCAGCTCGCCGGCGATGTCGTGGATCGCCTGGTCGGCAGCGGCGCCGGCCCCGCGGTCGAGCGCCTCGCGCAGCGCGGCGCTGAGCTGCTGCTCCGCGGCGCGCAGACGTTGAGCCTGGAAGTCGAGGATCGGGCGTCGCGCCATCGCGGCGAGCGCCTGATCGAAGTCGTCCGCGATGGTGGCGAGCGGCGGCCGGTCGGAGGCGGCGAGCCGGGCGCCGATCTCGACGTTGAGCTGCGCGTTCTCGCGGATGTAGTGCGGGAAGATCGAGCTGTCGCGGTAGACTTTCGAGAAGACGTCTTCCTCGGAGAACGCCGAGCCGCCGACCACCTGGCCGGCACGGTAGGCGACGCTCGGCATGTCGGG
>JASFTY010000221.1:0-6485 GCA_050050535.1 Gemmatimonadales bacterium
AGAGCTGCGAAAGAACTACGACTATGTGGGTATCAGCTTCGTGATCTGCACCTTTCCCAAGGCGGTCGAGATGTGCCGCTGGGTCCGCGAGCATGCACCACATACGAAGCTCGTGTTGGGCGGCTACGGAACCGTGCTGAAGGAGTGTGACGCGTACGCCGACTATGTCTGTCGCGAGGAGGGCGTCAACTTCTTCAAGCGCCTGATCGGCGAAGAAGAAGTCGAGCGGTACATGTTTCCGCGAATCGAGAGGACGCTGAAAGTCATGTCGGTTACCACCCGACCGGAGACGATATTGCCCACCGGCCTCGGTTGCTCGCGCGGATGCGACTTCTGTTGCACCAGCCACTTCTTCGACCGCAATAGCATCCCGCTGCTCGAGACCGGCAGGGAATTACACGAGGCGATGCTGGCCGTGGATCCCGGGAAAGCCGGGATGAGAAATATCGGGGTCATCGACGAGGATTTCCTCGCCGATCGCCGGCGGATCGAAGATATGATCCCGCTCAACGCCGGCGTGCTCGACGCGCCGATATTCTTCTCGTGCCTGACCAGCCTGCGGAGTCTGACACAGTATTCGATCGACGAGCTTCTGCAGATGGGGCTCTCTGGTGTATGGGTCGGCGTCGAATCGACTCGTGCCACCTATCCCAAACTGAGAAACATCGAGGCGCGGACGCTCCTCGACTCTGTCAAGCGCGTGGGCATCATCACGTTGACCAGCATCATCGTTGGGTACGACTGGCACGACGAGGAGACGATCGAGGACGATTTTCAGTACCTGCTGTCGCTGAGGCCGACGTTCTCGCAGATGATGATATACAGTCCTTGCCCGCAGACACCGCTCTACGAGCGGCTGCGTGCCGCCGACCGGCTGGTCGACGTGCCCTACAAGTATCATGACGGGTTCCACCTCCTGTTCAAACATCCGCACTTCGAGGCCCGGCGGCTCGAGACACTCGTGACCGAGCTCTTCCGCAGGGAGTACGAGGAGCTCGGCCCGTCGGTATGCCGCGTGCTGGACGTCCAGCTGCAGGGCTATCTGACGTTGCGCGACAGCGAGATCCCTCTGTTCCGACGCCGCGCCGAAGAGTACAAGAAGCTCTGTCTCGAGATCTATCCGCTGCTGAAGACGGCCATCCGTGAGGCGCCCTCGGAGCAGGTACGGGGATCACTGCGCGAGCTGAGAGAGCGTGTCCAGGACACCTTTCGTATCCCAGGGCCGGCGAGAGTGAAGGAAGGCGTCGTGCCGCTGCTGGCGAGCTACAGCCGGATGAGGGACAGGTTGTTTCCAAACCCCCAACCCCGGACCGTGGTCGAGCACTACGCGCCCCGTACGGCACCGACGCCGGCACGCCGACATGCCTGTTGAGCTGGTAGAGGCCAAGCGGCGCCGCCAAATAAGGGATTTCGTGGCACTGCCCGCGCGGATCCACAGGGACCATCGCGGATGGGTCCCACCGCTCCGCTCCGAGGAGTCTCGGTTCCTGGACTCGAGGAAGAACCTCGCGCACGCCTATTGCACCCACGTCCCGGTACTGGCATACCGTGACGGCCGGGCCGTGGGCCGGATCGTCGGGATCGTGAACCACCGGTACAACGAGCATCGTGGCGAGAGGACCGCGCGCTTCGCTCAACTGGAGTGCGTAGAGGATCGCGAGATCGCTCAGGCGCTCCTGAGATACGTGGAACGGTGGGCGCGCGAGCTCGAGATGACCCGAGTCGTGGGGCCGATGGGTTTCACCGACCAGGACCCCGAGGGCTTCCTGGTGGAGGGCTTCGCTGAGGAGCCGGCGCTGGCGAGTAACCAGAATCGCGAGTACCTGGTCCGCTTCCTGAAAACCGCGGGCTACGTCAAGGAAGTCGATTACGTGGTCTACAGGGTGCCGGTGCCGGCGACGACACCCGCATTCTATCGGAAGATCTCCGCGCGAATAAGGGCGCAAGGTACGTGTTCGTTGCTGGAGTTCGAGAGCCGCAGGGCACTCAAGCGCCACATCCATCCGATCCTGCAGCTGATGAACGAGACGTTCCGAGAGTTGCCCGGCTATTCGCGGCTCGATGATGCAGAGATAAGGGACCTGGCCCGAAGGTTCTTACCGATCATCGACCCGCGATTCGTGAAGGTCGTCACTGCGGGCGGCGACGTCGTCGGTTTCATAATCGGTATCCCGAACTTCAATGACGGTCTGTGCAGGGCCAACGGTCGCCTCTTCCCGTTCGGCTGGCTGGCGATACTCCGTGCGGCGAAGCGGTCGCGACGGCTCGACCTGCTGCTCGGCGGGATAGATGAGTCCTACAGGGGACGAGGTGTGGACGTACTGCTCGGCGAGGCGATGATCGACTCGGCGCGAGAAGCCGGCTTCACTCACTTGGACAGCCACCACGAGCTCGAATCGAACCACCGCATGCGCAGAGAGATGGAGCGGATGGGCGGGACAATCTACAAGCGATACCGCGTGTTTGCCAAGCCATTGACCTAGCTCGTCTGGGATGGTGTGCCGGGCGATGTCGTGTTGCGTGGGGACGGACCGGGTGTCATCTTGGCCTCAGCCCCAAGACACATTGGAGGAAAAGTGGTGCGGCACGCGGGTCTCGTAGCGCTCGCGCTGTGCGTGGTGGTGGCGTCGCCGCTCGCCGGTCAGACGCTGCGTGACCGGCTATCGGATCTCTTCCGTTTCGGGGCGTGCGCGGACGCCGATGTGCTGCTGTGCATCTCCAATGCCAGCGGACAGGACGCCCAGTTCGCTTTCTCAGCGGCGCTCGAGAGTGAGAACGAGCGCCTCATCGGGTTCATCGGCGACGCGCTCGGCCAGAGTGTCGCCAACATTCCCACGCCGGCCACGAGCTCGGGGACTGTCGTGGAGTTCACTCCCGGCGGCCGCATCGAGACTCGCCTCCTATCAAGCGGTCCCATCTACGCGGAGCGGGCGCCCACGCTCGGACGTGGAAAACTGCTGGTCGGCGTACTCTTCTCACGCATGACGTACCGGCAGCTACGGGGCGTCCCCATCGAGGATCTGGTCTTCAACTTCCGCCACGTCGACATACCGGGGACGCCGGGGTTCGGCGACCCGGTTCAGGAGAACAACATTCTGCAGGTGCGAATGCAGTTGGGGCTGCAGACGACTGCCGCCTCGTTCTTTGCCACGTACGGCTTTTCCAACACGTTCGATGTGGGAATCGCCGTTCCCCTGGTCTACACGTCGCTCAGCGGCGCGAGCACGGCCCAGATCGTTTCGTTCGGCGAGAACTCGGTCTACAGCTTCGGCGGGCCGGCTGAGGACCCCAAGCTGGCGGAAAGTAGCTTCCAGGAAGCCTCGGCGATCGGGATCGGCGATATCGGCGTGCGGCTCAAGCTGAACCTCAGACAGGGACAGCGGTACGGCTACGCCTTGCAGGGCGACCTCCGCTTACCGACGGGCAGCGAAGAGAACTTCCACGGTCTGGGCACGACGGCGGCCCGACTCCTGGGTGTAGTCTCGGCGGAGTACGGCGCCTTCACGCCACACGCGAATGTGGGCTATCTCTACCGGGGCTACGCCGACTCGCTGCAGAACCATACCTTAGTGGGCATCGTCGGCTTCGACCATATCTTGACCGAGGGAGTCACATTGGCGGTCGACCTCTTGTCGGAGTTCGCAATCGATGAGAGCGCCGTTCGGGTCCCCCCTGACATCGAGTACACCGAGCCCTTCACCCGTACGGTCGCGGCCAGCACGATACCCGATCGTCGGGACAATAGGATAGACGCGACGTTCGGTCTCAAGTGGTCGGTCCCCTGCAAGGAGGAGTGGAACACGTTCTGTGCCAGGGGAGCGGAACTGGGAAAGGGCATCACGTTCATCACGAGTGTCGTCGTGCCTCTAAATGACGGCGGCTTGCGGCCGGGCATCATCTGGTCCCTGGGCGCGCAGTACAAGCCCTGATGGTGTCGCAAAGAGTGTCTCGCCGTCGCCGCATCCGCGCTGCCTCGCTGGTCGTGCTCGGCGCCATCGCCTGCGATCTGGGTGTCGAGCCGACGCCCGATACCCCGCTGCTGGCGGTTTCGGCCCGTGAGGTGAAGCTCTTCGTCGTCAGGGGGAGCAGCGAGTCGGATCAGGTAGCGATCCAGATATCAAACAACGGCGGCGGAACGTTGGGCGGCCTCGATGTGGAGGGACCCACCTATGTGCGCGGGACCGCGGGCTGGCTCGCACCGACGTTGCAGGATTCGACGCTCACGCTGACCGCGAACGCGGTGACTCTGGCCGGCGATACTCTGGACACGGGTCCGTACGAGGCCTCAGTGAGTGTCGTGGCGGACGCGGCGGCCAATAGCCCCCGCACGATCAGCGTGCACCTCGAGGTCGTCAAGAGCCAGCAGATGAAGCTGTCCGTTGCTGAGGTCACCTTCGCCGCTCAGGCGACGGACCCGCCACCGCCGCCGCAGACGGTCACGATCAGCAATGACGGCGAGGGCGAACTGACTGACCTGGTCATCGATACCATCGTGTATCGGCCGGATGGGGTCGAATGGCTCGACGCTCTCATTCCTCCACCCAATAAAGCTCCGACCGTCGTCGAGCTGCAGCCGAACGTCGTTCCGTCGCAAGGGACGCTCCACGCGACGGTCTTTGTGGCTTCCCATATCGCCGACCCGCCCTTGGACAGCATCCAAGTGGAGTACGTCGTCGCGCAGCCGCCCACGCTGATCCTCTCGGCCAGAACGCTGGACCTCGAGATCGCTGCCGGCGAAACGACGCTCCTGGAGCGCGAGATCGCGCTCCGCGAGGTGAACGATCGTCCCCTCAGCGGGCTCACCGATTCGGTGCCCCCCGGCCAGGGCTGGCTGACCAGCGAACGCGACGCCGGCGACGCGCCGGCGACCCTTACGGTTAGGGTCGATCCGACGGAGTTCACCGCCGGCTCGCTGTACCGGGACACCGTCTTCGTCTCCTCCTCAGCGGGTGACATGGAGGAGGTGGAGGTATCGCTGCGGGTCCGGAGCGCCCCGACGCTCCACCTCTCCATGGATACAGTGCAGTTCACCATGAACCCCGCAGATCCTCTGCCGGGTGCACAACGCGTGCGGGTCGAGAACGCCGGGGACGGGACGCTGTCGTGCCCGACGACCGACCCGCAGCCGAGGGGGTGGCTCTCAGCATCGGTGACCGGTACGACCGCTCCCTGCGATCTCGTGCTGACGATCTCGGGCACCATCGACCCTGGAACGGATTCGAGCGCTGTAGTCACGGTCACGGAACCGGGGGGCGGCACGGCCGACGTGACCGTGAATTTTGTGATGTTGCCGGGGCCGAGCATCGCCCTCTCGTCCGACAGCGTCACGTTCAGGTCAGATGTCTCGGAACAAGACACGTTGTTGCCGCTGCCCCTCACGTTGGCCGTTGCCAACGGTGGCACCGGTGTCCTGACTGCGCTGAGTGCTACTGTGGAACACGCGCCTGGCGATCCCCAGTGGCTGGGCACAGCCGTTCTCGCCAACACCACGGCGGCGACGACCCTCGAGCTCCGGCCCGACACGGTGCCGGCGGCGGGTGTGTACGAAGCCGCCGTGGTCATTCGGTCGGGGTTGGCCGGCGTGGACAGCGTCACGCTGCCGGTCGTTCTCGAGGTCGAGGAGCCCAAGCTCCCGCAGCCCACCATAGGCCTTTCCTCCGAAGATGCGCTCTTCCGCTATGTGAAGACGGAGGATGCTCCCGGGGTTGTGATCGGGATCGAGAACCTGGGCAGCGAGTCGTTCGACCATCTGGGGGTCACGGGCGAACCCGACTGGCTGAACTACTCCTTTGTTGAGGGCAGGAGTCCGCCGACGCTACTGCGATTGACCCTGGATCTCTCCCGGCTGAATCCACCCCTGGTCGATAACGTGAGAATCTTCGCCCGAGGGTCGGGATCCGATCATCCGGACACCGTCGATCTACCGGTCGAGCTCCAGTTGGCGGGTCCCGAGATGGCGGCGACGAGCAACCGGGTGGTGTTCCGAGCGTACGAGGATCAGGATCCGCCCCCGGTTGCACAGACCATCACGGTGTCGAACCGGGCGAGCGGTACGCTCCAGGGGATCTACACTTCCAGTGAGCCCAGCTGGCTCGACGTGGACCGTTCTTCTCCAGCGGCGCCCACAGTGATCACGATGACACCCACCACCTCTGACCCGACGCCTCCCTTGGATTCTCAGTTCCGGGTGAATGGTGAGGAGGCGGACCCGCTGTGGATCGATGTCGGATTCGAGATCGACGAGGGGCCGACCTTGAAGTTGGCGACGGATTCGGTCCGTTTGAGCGCCGGGGCGGGAAGCACCGACCCGGACTCCGTGACCGTGGATCTCTACAATGCTGGCAAGGGTGACCTGGGCATCGACAGCGTCGCTTGGAGCCAACCGTGGCTCACGGCAGCCATCGACTCCAGCGTCGCTCCCGCCCGGTTGGTGCTCGTCGCAGCGGCCGGTGCGCTGAGCAGCGACACCTATTCTGACAACGTCC
>JASFTY010000222.1:0-6484 GCA_050050535.1 Gemmatimonadales bacterium
CGACGTGCGGCTGTAGGCGTTCCACCGGGTTTGCTCCGCTAGCTAGCCCGGGAGGATGGCATTAAACGTGCCATATGTAAAGAGGGGGCGGCCTGTCAAGCTGGCAGAAAAGCGGCCCGGAGCCTGCAGTTGTGGCCGGACTCGGCGCCGGCGCCGGGATTGCCCGGGCTGAAACCTTTTCCCACCCCAGCGCGTAAGTTAGTTTGGAGAGGCGAGCCCGCCCGACTCTGGGGGAGGCGCTGCGGTTCGCCGATTCATTGATAGGAGGGGAGAGAAGAATGCTAAGAGGGATGTTCAGGCTGGGAGCTTTGCTGGCGGGGGGTCTGGTGGCCCTAGCTGTAGGTCTAACGCTACTGGTGCCGATCCTCAGCCTACTGACGGCGCTCCTGGTGACCATCATCAAGTTGGCGTTCTTCCTGGCCGTGATCTACTTCATCGTGAAGCTGATCAGCCCGGATACCGCGGACCGGGCGCTGGAGAAGATCAGATCGAAGGTGCGGCGGGTCGCTTGACCTGGAGGGCGCCGGCCTGTCAGTCAATAACCGCGCCGCCGAGGATACGGTCGGCGATGGCGAGGCCGTAGAGCGTGAGGTAGGGCTCAACGGCATCAACCGTTTCACAGTGGGGAGCGATCAGGGCGGCCAGGCCGCCTGTGGCGAGCACCATGGCGCCGGGTCGTTCCCACTCTCGTTTTATCCTCCTGACCATCCCGTCGATTGCATCGACAATAGCGTAGAAGCAGCCGGAGCGCAGGCAGTCGTCGGTTCGGCGCCCGACGACGATCTCGGGAGGCACGAGGTCGATGAAGGGTAGCTTGCTGGCGCTGTGTGCGAGGCCCGCGATGCCGGCCCGGGGTCCGGGAGCAATGACGCCGCCTTGGAAGATGCCGTCCCCGGTAATGCAATCGAAGGTGGTGGCGGTGCCCAGGTCGACGGCGATGGTATCCACACCGTAGAGCTGGCTAGCGGCCAGAGTGTTGAGCATGCGATCGGCCCCGACCGTGTGCGGCTCGTCCACTTCGAGGCGGATCGGCAACGGCCCTGCGCTACCCGCCAGCCTGGCAGGATCGTTTATCAGCCGAGGCTCGCTGGCGAAGGCACGCCGGAAGGCCCGGGTTATGATGGGGTCGAGGGCAGGCACCACCGAGCCGATGACCCCGCGCGGACTCGCCGTCATCCCGCGCTCCGCCAGCAAGTTTTTGAGCAGGTGTGCCAGCTCGTCGGGTGTCTTGCGGACGTCGGTGGAGATACGCCAGTGCTGGGCCAGCTCCTGTCCGCGGAAGAGTCCCAACACGGTCTCCGTATTGCCCACGTCAACCGTCAGCAGCAGTTCGCTCATGTCAGAAGTCCGGCGTAGGAAGCTCGTCAACGCGCACGTGTCCGGCCGTCACGCGCCGAAGCGCGCCGCCGTCCGGCCGGAAGAGTAGCGCACCATCCGGCGCGATTCCCACCGCCGTACCGGCCAGCGGCGTGCGGTCATCGGTGTCGATGGAGCAGCGCCGGTCCCTCAGCCAGTCGTAGTCATCCAACCGACGCAATAGGTTGCGAGCGAGCATCTCCGGCGGGTTCAGGCAGTAGGTCTCGACCTCGTCGATGATCCGGTCGGCAAGCTCGAGTCGTGATACGGTCCGGCCGGCGGCCATATCGAGGGATATCGCCACACCCTGCAGGGCGGCTGGGAAGTCCCTCGCCTTCTGGTGCACGTTCACGCCGATACCCAGCACGACATGCTTGGGCCGACCACCGGACCACGCTGCTTCGGCTATCACACCTCCAGCCTTCCGGTCCGCCACGATCAAGTCGTTCGGCCACTTGAGCCCCACCGTGGCACCGCTCGCCAGCGCCCGGGCCGACCGGGCGGCCGCCAGGCCCGTCAGCAAGGGGAGCAGCAGCGGATTCGGCAACTGCTTCGGCCGCAACACCAGAGACAGATAGAGGCCGGCTCCCTTCGCGGAATGCCAGCGCCGCGTCGATACGCCGCGGCCGCTTGTCTGCTCGTCCGCCAGAACGATCGTCCCGGCAGCTGCTCCCTCATCCGCCAGGCTGACGGCCAAGCTGTTCGTGCTGTCGACGCTGGAGTAGATGTGTACGTTGGGCCGATCCCAGCGCTCCCTGAGCGCCGCGAGCCGTTGCCCTTCCCAACTCGACGTCCTGCGGGTCATTGCTCCAGCTTCCTTAGCCGGAGCGACAGGTCGAGTGCGGGCGCCGAGTGCGTCAGGGCACCCACCGAGATGTAGTCGACCCCCGTCTCGGCGACCGTCCTCACGTTGGCCAGCGTCACGCCGCCGGATGCCTCGATCGCCGGCCGGGGATCGCGGCCGGCGGCGAGCCGCACCGCCTGCCTCATCTGCTCGACAGGCATGTTGTCCAGCATTATGCGGTCGACGTCGGCAGCCAGCGCCGCACTCACCTCCTGCAGGTTCGTCGTCTCGACCTCGACCTCCAGACCTCTCGTGTTCGACTCTCGCACCCGGCGAACGGCATCTGCGATGCCGCCGCTGCAGGCGAGGTGGTTCTCCTTGATCAGCACCATGGCGTCGAGTCCGCGGCGATGGTTCACCGCGCCACCCGCCCGCGCGGCCGACCGTTCCAGCTCGCGCCACAGCGGCGTCGTCTTTCGAGTGTCGGTGATCCGCACCGCCGTGCCTTCCACTGCGACGACGTAGCGACGCGTCAGCGTCGCCACACCAGACAGGCGTCCCAGCAGATTGAGCGCGGTCCGCTCGCCGGTGAGGATCGCGCGTGCCTTCCCCCTGACTTTGGCGACCGGCGAGCCGACGGCCACCCCGTCGCCGTCGTTGATGCGCGGCTGCAGTTCGGCTCCGCCAAGTTGCCGGTAGACCTCCGCGGCGGCGGCCAGCCCGGCGACCACGCCCTCCGTCTTGGCGACGATGTCGGCCTCGCCCACAGCCTCGGCGTCGACGCACCACTCGGTGGTCCAATCGCCAGAGCCCACATCTTCAGCCAGCGCCTCCGCGATTCGCCGCCTGACCTCCTCGGTCATCGCCTCCATCGTCTCCCTCGATTCAGGCCGTGATGAGTGAGTAGACGATATACGCTCCGCCCACCGCCCAACAGTAGTAGGCGAAACGGTGGAAGCTGCCGCCGCTCAGCCAGCGAAGAAAGAGAACGATGGCGAGCATACCGGTCAGGAAGGCGCTCGCCGCAGCTGCCAGTAGCGCCAACCCGCTGCCCGCTGCACCGCCGGCTAACTCCGGTAGCTCGAGGGCCGAGGCGCCGATGATCGCCGGCACGGACAGCAGGAAGCTGAACTCGGCTGCCGCCGCGCGCCTCGTGCGGGCGTGCAGGGCGGCCGCCACCGTGAAGCCCGACCGGGATATGCCGGGCAACAGGGCGAGCGCCTGCGCGATCCCCACGCGCAGCGACCCGCCCCAGCCGGGGTCGGGCCGCTCGCCATCCGCGGCGAGCCAGCGTATCGAGTAGACGACGACGCCGGTCAACAACAGGCTCAGCGCGGCCACGACCGGCAGGTCGAAGACGCCGGCAATCGTACCTGCCAGCGTGGTCCCCAGAAGTGCCGCGGGCACCGAGGCGACCGCCAGCATACCCAGGTAGCGGAGCTCGGCCGTCTGGCAGCGGAAGGCGCCGACTACGAGCTCCGCTATGCGGCGTCGGTAGAGGACGAGAACCGAGAGCAGCGTGGCCAGGTGGACCATCACCTCGAAGGCAACCCCCGGGGGGTTCACCTCCAGTAACGCTTCCGCCAGCACGATGTGTCCCGAGCTCGACACGGGAAAGAACTCGGTCAGTCCCTGTACGACGCCGAGCACGATCGCTTCCAGCAGGCTCATCGGATCACCGCGGAGACCTCACTGGCCGAGCACCTCCTCGTAGAACGCCTCGTACAGCGACACGATGCGCTCCACAGAGTACACTTCCTGCGCCTCGGCACGCCCCGCCCGGCCCATCGCCGCCTGCCGCTCCGGATCCGACAGGATCTCGATCGCCGCGTCCGCCAGCGCGTCGACCGCGCCCCCCGGCAGTAGCCGACCAGTGTTTCCATCCTCGATCAGCTCCTCGAGACCGCCGCAGCGCGTGCCGACGACGGGGACCTCGCTGGCCATCGCCTCCAAGGCCGAGAGCCCGAACGACTCCGACTCGCTGAGCAGCAGGAACAGGTCGGCGCAGGCGAGCAGCTCGGCCACCGATTCCTGCTTGCCGAGGAAAACGACGCGGTCACCGATACCGAGGCTGCGAGCCTTCTCCTCTGCCATGTGACGGTCGGGACCGTCACCTACGAAGATCAGGCGCGCCGGCAGCTTCTCCATCACACGGGCGGATACCCGAACGACGTCACCCACGCGCTTGACCGGCCGGAAGTTGGAGATGTGCATGATGATCTTTTCGTCCGCGTTGGCCAGCGCGCTGCGGTTGCGGCGCCGCCGTCCATCTACACCACGCCCGAAGGCTTCGGTATCGACGAAGTTCGGGATCACATGCACATCGCAGCTGGCGCACCCGAAGGTCGCGACCGTCTCACGCTTCAAGAACTCGGAGACGGCCGTCAACCTGTCGGAGCGCTCGATCGAGAACCTGACGATCGGCCGATACGACGGGTCCTGCCCGACCAGCGTGATGTCGGTGCCGTGCAGCGTGGTGACGATCTTCAGCTCATCGGGATCCTCCAGCATCTGCTTCGCCAGCCACGCCGACGTCGCATGCGGAACCGCATAGTGCACGTGAAACAGATCGAGATGCCGCTGCGTCGCGACCTCATGCATCGCCACCGTCGCCGCCAGCGAGTAGGGCGGGTACTCGAACAGCGGATAGCGGGAGACCTCGATCTCGTGGAAGTAGGTGTTCCTGAGGAAGCGAGGCAGGCGGAATGGGTGGGCGTACGACACGAAGTGTACCTCGTGACCGCGCTGTGCCAGACGCATCCCCAGCTCGGTGGCGACGGCCCCGCTTCCCCCATAAGTCGGATAGCACGAAATACCGATTCTCATACGAGTTAAGCCGTTTCGGCCAAGAAGTCGTCTGACCGGAAATTGGATACTGAATGTCTCAGGGCCCAAGCTACGTGACGCATTGTCAACCGGCCAGTGAGGCCGCGCGATTCTGCCACTCGCGCACGACCTCGTCGGCCAACTCGGCCGGCGGACGGTCAGCCGCCAGCCACACGGTGTCCTCCGGCAACTGGTGGCGGAACCAGGTCAACTGACGCCGGGCATAGCGACGCGTGTTGCGTTTCGCCGCATCCACAGCGGCGCCGAGCGGGTCCGCACCGGCCAGGTGGGCGGCGAGCTCCACGTAGCCCACCGAGCTCAATCCCGGCGTCGCGGCACCGAATCGCTCGAGCAGCCCCCTCACCTCGTCGAGGAACCCTGCCTCCATCATCCGGTCGAAGCGCTCATCGATCCGCCGATAGAGCGCCTCTCGAGCCAGAGTCAGGCAGAAGACGCGGGCGGCAAGTCGCTCCGTCTCCGCCGGACGGTCCAACCACCACGAATGGCGCCGCCCGGAGAGCAGGACTACTTCGAGGGAGCGGCCGAGACGCTGGCCACCGCCTTCCTCCTTCAGCTGCTCTTCACGGAGCGGGTCGAGGCGCGCCAACCATCGGTGCAGCTCCTCGACCGGCAGGCCCGATAAATAACGACGCAGCCGCGTCCGGCGTTCCGGGGTCAAGTCGGGCTCCGGGCCCAAGGGCTCGAGCAGGGCGCGGATGAAGAATCCGGTGCCTCCGACGACGATGGCGACCTGTCCGCGGCCGCGGATCTCTTCGATCCAGCTCCAGGCGTCGCGCGCGAAGCGGCCGGCGCTGTAGCTCTCATCGGGGTCCAGCCGGTCGAGCCCGTAGTGCCGTACGCGCCGGCGAAGGGCCATCGGCGGCTTGGCGGTCCCGATGTCCATATGGCGGTAGATCTGCCGTGAGTCCGCCGAGACTATCGCGCCGTTCACGCGCTCGGCGACCTCCACGGCGACTGCGCTCTTGCCCGTGCCGGTGGGACCCGCGATAACGATCGCTGCAGGTAACGCGGGCGGGCTCATCGTGCCGTCCCGACTCGCCCTCACGTGCGCCCGAAGCGCCGCTCGAGCTCGTCGAGTGAAAGGCGGAGGATCGTCGGGCGGCCGTGTACGTCGTGGCCCGGAAGCTCGGACGCGAACAGTCGGTCGAACAGCTCGGCCATCTCGAGTTCGGAGAGCGGTTGCCCGGCTTTGATCGCCGCCTTGCAGGCGAACGATTTGGCGACGCGTTCGTGCTGGTTGCGGGCGGAGTCGACGAGCGGTGAGCCCTGCGCCAACTCGCTGACCATCTCGCGGAAACAGCGTTCGGCATCGAAGTGGGGGTGCGGGTCGGGCACGGCGTGGATGATCACGGTGTTACTGCCGAATGCCTCCAGTTCGAATCCGATCTGCTTCAGGATCCCGTGGAGCTCCTCGACCGCCTGCATCTCGGTCGGCGAAAGGCGGATCGTCATCGGGAACAGCAGGCGCTGTGACGCTGCACCGCCCTCGTCGTAATC
>JASFTY010000223.1:0-6475 GCA_050050535.1 Gemmatimonadales bacterium
TCGCCATCGGCGTGGTATCGAACTTCCGCAAGCTGTGGCAGGAGGGGATCGGCCGGCTGGCCGCCGTCTACGCCATCTGTCTGTTCGGGTTCATCATCTGGGTGGGCCTGTTGATCTCGTGGATCTTCTTCCACGGCGTGACTCCGCCCGTGGTGGGCAGCTAGGAGGGGATCATGGAAAAGAGCGACGAGCCGCGCCTCGCCGACGAGCTGGAGCAGATGGAATACGAGCCGCTGCTCCCGGTGGAGAAGAAGCTCATCTTCTGGAGCATCGCATCGGGAGTCGTCCTGCTGGTGATCCTAACCTGGGCGGCCTACACGTTCTTTCCGGCGCAGTAGTCGGGGGGCGGTCGACTAGAAGCTGACGCGCAGCCCCAGCTGCGCCTGCCACTGCGAGCCCGGTACGGCGGGGCTGTAAGGCAGCGCGGCCACCGCGCCCCCGGTCGCCGGATTGATGCGGACCGGGCCCGCGTACCTGACCTGCAGCGGATCTTCGGGATAGACGATCGGCGGTAACTCGCTGGTCGGTATCCGTCCATCGAGGCGGAGCAGGGGAATCGTGGCGTCCGGCACCGTCTCCACGCGCCCCCACTCGTCGTTCAGCAGGTTCAGCACGTTGAGCAGATCGAAGATGATCTGCACGTTCCCGCGTCCGGCGCGGACGTTCTGGGCGACGCGCAGGTCGAGCCGGTCGCTCCACGGCGTTCGGCAGGCGTTGCGCGGCTGGACGAAGCCGCGCAGGTCGACCAGGCACTCCTCCTGAGCGATCAGCTGTTCCAACAGGTTCTGGGTGGCGATCGAGGCGGGGATGTCGCCGGGGCCGAAGGGGACGTAGACGGGGTCGTTCGTGTAGTCGAGCAGCTGGCCGCCGCCGGGGTAGCCGTCGCCGTTGACGTCGTCGGCGTAGACGTAGGTGTAGGCGCGGCCCGATTGGCCCACGTAGATGAGGGTTATCTCGGTGCCGCCGAAGCGCTCGAACAGGCGCGCCCAGGCGGAGACCACGATCTTGTGCGGCCGATCGAATGTGCCCGGCCGCAGCGCGGGGTCGTTGGGGTTGGTGAAGGTCGGGTTGAGTCCGAAGTTCGTCGTGGCGTCGCTCGAGCTGAGGCTCTGGGTGTCGCCCGACCGATTGTACGAGTAGGCGGCCGAGATGGCGGCGCGGCCGGCGAACTCGCGCCGTAGCTGAACGCTCAGGGTCCAGGCGTAGTTGTCGGCGCGGTTCGTCACCAGCAGGACCGGCCCGAAGTCGTCCGAGACGCGGTTCGGCGCGAAGCCTTCGAGCGTCGGCGTCCCGAAATGGTGTCGCATGTGGTAGCCGAACCCGTCGCTGTAGCCGTCCTCGTGCTGCGGGTCGGCGACCCGGGCGCCGATGTTCAGGTCCTCGAGCGCGATCTGGTTCATCGACTTCGTGTAGAGCCACTCGACCGAGCCGACCAGCCCCAGCGGCAGATCCTGGTCGAGCCCCAGCGAGATCTTCAGGTCCTGGGGGAACCGGAAGTCGGGATCGAAGACGTTGATCGTCGGCGTGCCCGCCGTCTCGGGGCCCGTGCCGTCGAGGCACTGGAGCGGCGGACCCTGGCTCGGGTCGAGGCCCGGCGCGTCCTCTCCCAGACAGGTCAGCGAGACGCTCTCGAGCCCCGTGTTGGCGTAAGCGTTCGACAGCCAGACGAAGGGCGGCCGGCCGGTGAATGTGCCGACGCCGCCCCGCAGCTGCGTGCGCCGCTCACCGCCGAGCCGCCAGTTGAGCCCGACGCGCCACGAGAACTGCGGGTCCGCCGACGGCATCCGGTCGGTGCGCAGGCCGAAGACGTTCTCGACCGCGGGGTTCGCGCGCGGCTCGTCGAGGACCAGCGGGAGGTCGACCCGGACTCCGTAGCGCAGGCTCAGCCGCTCATCGAGCGCCGTCTCCTCGCGCTGCGCGTAGGCCGCCAGCTGCAGGACCGAGAAGCGGACCGCCGGGTCGCCCGCGACCGGGACGACGATGTCGTAGCGCGCCGGCAGGTTGGCCTCGAGATCGGCCAGGCTGTCGAACTGGTAGGCGCCCAGCGAGCCCGGCACAAACAGCCGCTTGATCCGGAAGTACTCGCCGGAGAGGCCGAACAGGAGCTGGCCGCGGCCGACGGCGGCGGTCAGGTTGTCGGCGACCTGAACGACGTGCTGGTCGAGCTCGTTGGCGTGGGCGTCGAGCTCGGCGCCGGTCCTGACGCGGCGCGTCAGCTCCTGACCCGCCAGCTCGCTGGTGATGTCGACCTCGACCCGCGGGTAGCGGGCCAGCGGGTCGACCCGGTCGCTGATCATCTGGTAGTTGACCAGCAGCTCGTTGGACAGCTTCTGGTTCAGCCGCGACAGCAGCTGGAAGACCGTGGAGTTGGACGTATGGTCGACGTTCGTCGCGTAGGACGAGAACTCGTAGGCGTCGAACGGCGCGCGGTTGGGCCCCGGCTCGTTCTGCGCGCTGACGAAGTTGTGGCGCAGCACGAAGCGGTTGGCCGGGTTGAGCTGCACGTCCAGCCGCGCGAAGACGTTGGCCAGGTCGTTCGGCAGCGTGACCACGCGGTAGTCGCCGGCGTCGACCCCGTAGACGTCGCGGTGAATCCCGACGACGCGCTGCGCCGAGTCGGGCGACAGGCTGGCGCGCACCGGGGCGTCGGTCCCCAGGTTGAACCCGACGGTCGGCCAGCGCCGGCGCTCCAGCTCGGCCGCCGCGAACAGGTGTACCCGGTCGGTCTGCAGCGGGCCGCCGAATGTCAGGCCGAACTGATAGTTCTCCAGCGTCTCCGGCTTCTGCGACACGCCGTCGACGGTCAGGTCGCCGAGCAGGTTCTCGTCGCGATAGAAGCCGAAGCCCGAGCCGGTCCAGCGGTTCGTGCCGCTCCGCGTCACCGCGTTCAGCACGCCGCCGGTGAAGCCCGACTGGCGCACGTCGAACGGCGCGACCAGGACCTCGTATTGCTCGATCGCGTCGAGCGGGATCGGCTTGGCGTTCGCCTGGCCGCCGGGCAGACTGCTCTGCAGGCCGAAAACGTCCTGGCTCAACGCGCCGTCGATCTGGATGACGTTGAAGCGGTCGTTCTGGCCGGCGACGGAGATCCGCTCGTCCTCGAGCTTGACGTGCGGCGACAGGACCGCGAACTGCGTGAAGTCGCGCGATAGCGACGGCAGCTTCGTCACGGTCTCCTTGTCGATAACGGTCTCCGCACCCATGTGCGCCGGGTCGAACACCGGGTCGGGCCGTATCTGGACCTGCAGCTCCTCCAGCTCGATCGGCTCCGTCGTCAGCTCGAAGTCGAGCCGCAGCGTCTGCCCGATCGCCAGGTAGACGACCTCGCGACTCGCCGGCGCGAAACCCAGCGCCACGACGCTCACGTTGTAGGGACCGCCCGGCCTCAGGTTCGGCAGATGGAAGCGGCCGTCGTCCGTGGTCATCGCATTGACCGTGAGACCGGTCGACAGGTCGCGCAGCTCGACCGCGGCGCCGCTCACCGGCGCGCCGTCGCTGTCGGTCACGCGGCCGCTGATCGTCGCCGTGGTCTGGGCGAGCGCGTGCGCGGCCGAGCTCAGAACGGCGAGCAGCAGGAGAACCGAGATTGTGGTTGATCGGACGTAGTAGTTCACGCTGGGCGCCTACCTGGGTCGTTGCGCCGGGGGAACAGCTTCAACCCAGTCAAAATGCGCCTCTGCTTCGTGCCGCGCAACGTCAGGGCGGCCGCTTCGACCCCTCGGGAATGGCCACGGCGGGCCGGGCCGTGGACAGGGACTGGCTACGCAACTCAGGTCCCCCGGCGTGTCCAGATCACGATGACGCCGCAGCGGCCGCTGCTACCGCCGAACTCGGCCGGGAGACTGCCGGCGCCTTTGTACACTTCAATCGCCTCGACTTCCGACGGCACCACAAACTCGTCGATGCAGACGGACTCGAGCGAAGCTTGAGCGCCGCGACGGCCGCGATTCAGCTTGATTCCATCCACGTACACGTCTGGATAGCACCTCTCGAGCCCTCTCGATGGGTCGCGCTGCCACTTGCCTCTGAACCAGGGAGCGAGACAACCGTAATTGCCAAATGCCTCCTTCGCGGTGATCATGGTAACCCATGGATCTTCCTGTATCATGTGGCTGATCCGCACGGGCTGGCGCTCCTCGATGTCCTCGCGCGTGATGAAGCGGCCGCCCACGTCCATCGCCATGCGCTCGTAGAAGCCGAGCAGCATGGGCGCAACCGACCTCTGCTGTGCCATGACCACCAGCGGCTCCAGCTCGATGGGCTCCACCCTCATGCGCAGCTCGAGGCTGACGAGCACGCCGGGATCGACCTCCAGCGAGTCGGAGCGCGTACCGTAGGCCAGGTGCTCCAGCACGATCTCGTACCTGCCGGAGGGTACCCGGGCGAAGAGGAAGACGCCCTGGTTGTCGGTCGCCCCGACGAATTCCGCCCTCTCACCCGCCAGGCGGACGGCGACGGCGTCGATGGGAGCACCGCTCTCGGCGTCCAAGACGCGGCCGGTAACCGTCGCTTGACCCTCGCGTTGCTGGGCCGCAGCCGGCTGGATGAGGCCCGTCACACAGAGCGTTGCCGCCAGAGCCGCCGCACAGATTCTCCTGACCATCCTGGCCCTCTTTACTCTAAGTCCCCCGTCGCGTCCAGATGACGATGACTCCGCAACCCGCGTCGGTGCCGTGGAAATCGGCGGGAAGTGAGGCGGGACCGTCGTAGACCTCGACCGCCTCGACATCGGAGGGGATGACGAACTCGTCGAGGCCCGACGAAGCCAGCCCACCCAGATGGATCTTCGTTCGGTCCACGTAGATCGCCGGGAAGCACGGATCGAGCCCAGGGCGCTGATGACGGCGGAACAGGACATAGTACTGCGCCGGGCCCCTATTCACTCCACCCATATTGATCACACGGAGGCCTGGAAGGTTCCCGAGCACTTGGGTGATCCGCCCAGCCTCCCTCTTCTCAATGTCCTCCCGAGTCAATTACTGGCCGCCCCCCATCGACATACGCTCGTAGAAGCCGAGCAACATGGGCGATACCGAGCGCCGCGCCACCGTCACCCTCAAAGGCTCCAGCTCGATGGGCCTCATTGCCACTCGCGCCTCGTATTCCAGCAGCTCCCCACTTCTAATCCGGATCGTGTCTGTGTGTGTCCCGTACGCCATGTGCGTCAGCAGGATCTCATAGGTCCCCGGCCGCACCCGCGGGAAGAGGAACGCGCCCTCCCCGTCCGTGACCCGGACGAGGTTCTCTCCCTCCCCAACGAAGCGGACCTCCACCGTCTCGATCGGCTGGCCGGTCTCGTCATCCAGAACCCGGCCCAGGACGACCGCCTGCGACTGGGTACCTTCCTGGGCCGCAGCCGGCTGGATGAGGCCCGTCACACAGAGCGTTGCCGCCAGGGCCGCCGCACAGACTCTCCTGAGCATCCTCGACCTCCTTACTCTAGGTCCCCCGGTCGCGTCCAGATGACGATGACGCCGCAGGGGGCGCTGGTGAGCACGAGACCGTACGCGCAGCAGTTCGTAAGCCTGGCACTGGAACAATGAAATCAAACGGGTGCTCTCAGATCGTAAGCCTGTTCGTGGCAAGACGTATCCTAAGCACCGTTGCCTTCGAATAGGATCGTTGCACGACAGCTCCGTGGCAATCGAGGGTCGACTCAAACCGATCCGGCACATCCTCCCGCAGGGCCATGTGCTCGCGGTAGTCTAACGCTGGGTTGATGCTAACTGCTTCATTGTACCTTACTTCTCGCTCATTCACACTGTCGAGCGTCGCCAAGGTTCCGGCGGGACTGACCCTCTCGGGGTCAGCGCACACGGGCCCCGAGAGCTCACAGAACTGATAGCCAGCATGGCATTGCTTTTGGCCTATCCCGCTGGTGATAGCTTTGCACTCCCACCATCCCTGTCCCACGTAATCACAGACGTAGCAGGGGAACGGTTGTCCGCTTGCTGTCCCTGGATACATTATGAGCGCTACCAGGCAGGCTATCTGGGTGGTGATGCTCTTCTTGTTCATTGCTCCATCGTTGTCGCCTGTTCATCGTTCCAGTGCCAGGAGTTTCTAACAACCTCGTGCGCTGCCGAGCCCGGCGGTGGCGGAAGTCAATATCTTCCTCCGCGCATATCGAAATCCCTCCAACGCCATCTGTAACCTACCAGCTCCAAGCTGCCCACCCAGCGGGCCGCGATCAGGAGGTGTCTATCAGGACGAGATGTCAGGAACCCGACTGGTGCTTGAAGCGTCTTCCGACGAAGGACGCGCCCAGTGCGGTCGTAGACGAGGATGATGCGAAGGTCGCTCGAGAGATCCGCCAGAGTCTGAAGCAATTGATCGCCGAGTGGGACAAGCGGGAGCGCAACAATAAGAGGCTCCGGTCCAGCATCGAGATCCCCGAGCGCGCTCTCCCATTGGGTTTGGATCGTACCAAGTAGTTCTCCATCAGGCGATATCCGGTAAGTCTCAAATGGCGGCT
>JASFTY010000224.1:0-6446 GCA_050050535.1 Gemmatimonadales bacterium
ATAGGTCATCCTCGAAGCGGACTACTTCCGATCGCGCTGCAGCACTCGCCGGAGCTACAGTCGCCGACATGAAGACGCTGGAAGCTAATCGAGGAAGCAGGACCTGGATAGACTACGCGATCACGGACGCTCCCCGCACACTCGACCCCGTTCTCCGTGACTTTCTAGCGCGGTGGTGCCGGCCGTGTGTTCGGCCAGCGAGTCTCGCGGATTCTCCGCAGCAGGTCACGGAAGCGCGGATCGGTGCGCACGGGATCCCACACCACCTCACTTCGCAGAGAGAAGAGACGCGGGTCGCGGGCTTCATAGGCCAATGCCAGCCGCTCGAACGCTCTGTCGTAATCGCCGAGTGAGACGAGCGCGGCTGCGTAGTCCACCTGCGAGAAGGGTTCACCACGCGCCTCCAGCTCCTCGCAAAGGCGGAGCTGCCACTCCCAGTAGCCGCGGCCGCCCCGGCCGGCGACGGCACGCTCCAGTTCGGCAACCTGGCGTTCGAGCTCGGCGACCTCCGCCGCATCACCAGCTTCCTCCTCGGCATGAACGACCCGCTCGCGGCGGACTGCCACCGCACTCTTGTAGTCGCCTCGAGCCACGTACACGTGCTCGAGCGCGCTCCACGCCGCCGTGTCGGATGGATAGCGCTCCAGGGCGCGCTGCAAGATGTCGGCGGCGGTCTCGTATTCGCCGGCGGCGGTCAACCGCCGGGCGGTTACGACGTAGCGCTCCGGAGCGAGCGGCTCCGCCCTCTCCTGTCGCTGGCCGACTGATACCATCTCCATCTGGCGGCCGAACTCGGTGTGCCTGGCGAGCCACTCGGGATTCGGAGCGTGCAGCGAATCGAGGCTGACCGTCATCTTCAGATTCCCGAGTGAGTCGACCACATGTCCGAGTCGCGTCTGCACGCCTGCCAGCACGGCGAGCGCTTCAGGTGAAGCCGAGTCGAGAACAATCGCTCTCTGCGCGGCCCCGATGACCTCCGGCAACCGATCGACGACGATTGCCGTATCGCTCATCCCGAGTAGCAACCACGAGGCGGCGAGGCCGGCGAAGGCCGGCGCGAAGGTCGAGTCGATCTCGACCGCTTCCTGGTAGAGGCGCATCGCGGATTCGAAGCCCTCCGGCGTGCCCTTCGCCTGCTCGAATCGACCGCGCAGGTACGCCTCGTGCGCCTCGGGATTCACCGGTGTCAGGGCGGCGAGGCGCGTCTCCTGCTCCGGACTGAGCTCGGCCCTTATCTCGTGCGCGATAGCCTGCGCCACCTCGCTCTGCAGCGCGATGATATCTTCGAGCTCGCGCTCGTAGCTGCTCGACCACAGGTGGGTATCGGTGTCACCATGGATGAGTTGCACCGTGATCCTCACCCGGTCGCCGGCGCGCAGCACCGAGCCCTCAACGATCCCCTCAACGCCCAGCTCTTCTGCGATCTCCGGCATCGACAAGCTGGTGCCGGCGTACCGTGCCACCGTCGTGCGCGAGACGACACGCAGTGTCTCGATGCGGCTGAGCTCATAGACCAGCGCCTCGTGCAGGCCGGCGGCGAAATACTCCTGCCCCGGCTCCTCGGAGAAATCTTCCAGCGGTAGAACAGCGAGGGAGCTTATCGGAGCAGCGGCGGCCGAGACGGGCACGGCGGCCGGTGCCGATGCCACCGGCGTCTGCTCCGTCACAGTCCAGCGGATCACCCACCAGCCGACCGCGGCCACCGTGGCGAAGGTCAAGCCCAGGAAAGCGACGCGCGGCAGGTACCTGCCGGGTCGGCCGCGGCTCGCCATCGAGGACTCGAGGTCGGGCGTCCGCCTGATCCCCTTCGATGTGATCTCGTAGACCCAGGCCAGGGCGATGGCAATGGGGAAGCCGAGAAGTATCAGGAGAACCATGAGCCGCAGCCCCCACTCGGGGGCCTGAAATGCGGGCAGGACGATCTCGCCGGCCTGAAGCAGGATGAAGGCGACCGCCGCGTAGGCGATGGCAACGCGCCCGACGTGCCGGCGTCTCAACTCGGCGATGAATACAGCGAATCGCGACGGGTTCTCGTTCACGTGCCACCTCGGCCGCTATGGTTCACGCGAGTAATATGCCCGAGAGCATCGAGGCCATCAAGCGAGCCGCAGAGGCCTTACATTCTCTCGCCGATGAATTTTCCCCATCATCAGAGATGCATCTCCAGGCAGATTCGTCGCCGTGGCCGCCTCGTATTGCCCGCCGAAGCCGGAGGCGCCATCCTAAGACCCGAGCAGACCACGATGCAGGCGCGGGCTGGCCCGCCGTCTTGCCGCCGGCAGCATCAAGCAGCGGGAGGGCACCCGGCATGGATTTCGAGACGCAGGCACAGAGGGCATGCTACGAGAGAGTGGCGCCGTGGGTCACCGAACTGTTCGGCGGCTCGGTGCTTCGAAAGCCCGACAGGCCGATCCTCGGCGTGATGCACGGCTCGGCCTTCGCACAGGTGGGCGTCTTTCCCTGGGGCGACGACGACGCGATAATCACGAGCCGCGCCTACGTTGTGACGGGCACGGAACTCACCCCCGAATTGATGCGCTTCCTACTGGGGGAAAACGCGGGCATGCGCTTCGGCGCATTCGGGATCGACGACGAGGGCGACATCATCTTCGAGCACTCGATCGTCGGCTCCACGTGTGACCAGAAGGAACTCGAGTCCTCGGTCATTCATGTGGCGCGGACGGCCGATGAGTACGATGACCGGATCGTCGCCCGCTGGGGCGGGGAGCGTGCGCTGGACCAGATACGATAGGCGGTGTGCGGGCGGAGCCAACCTTTGAAACCTTCTCGGAGTCTAACTACGTAGGGAAAGATAAGCCAATCGGGAGGGACTGAACGCCTTTGTCTGCTGCCCTGGATCGACAGGAGGTCCAGGAATGGCAGTGTCTATGGGCAATACGCGTGGGGCCCTCTCAGCCACTCGCCGCGAGACTGCTAACGACAGGTTCAAGGAACGATGTAACGCCTGCCTCTGGGGCAGCATCATCCTCGCCACCGTAGTCCACTTCGGCGTCATCAGATTCTTCCCGACGCTAACCGCGGCGGACGTGGCCTTTCGGATAACGGAATTCGAAGCGATCGAGCTGCCGCCCGAGATCGAGATCCCGGCGCCGCCGGAGCAGATCCCGCGGCCGGCGGTTCCCGTCGTGGCGTCGACGCAGCTCGAGGAGGATGTGACGATCGCACCGACCACATTCGAGGAGAACCCGGTTGAGACCCTGCCGCCGCCGCCTTCCGAAGTGGAGCGGCTGATCGACCGGCCGGTGTTCACGCCGTACACGGTCGCGCCGAGGCTAGTGGACCCGCAGCGTGCGCAGCGAATCGTGGGGCAGAAATACCCACCGATCATGCGGCAGGCGAGGATCGGCGGGACGACGAGGCTGTGGGCTTTCATCGACGCGGCAGGCGTTGTGAGGAAGTGCGTGGTCAGAGAGTCGTCCGGCTACGAGGAGCTCGACCGCGCAGCGATTGCGGCGATGATGGAGTTCGAGTTCGAGCCGGCACTGCACCTCGACAAGAGCGTGCCGGTGTGGATAGACATGCCGATCACGTTCACGGTGGTGGATTCCGGCTACTGACATAGAGATGAGGAGAAACGACATGCCGTCGACAAAGATCTTCGCTTCGAGCGCGGTGTTTCTAGCGGCGACCGGACTACTGACCGCATCTGCACCCTACCTGCTGACGCCGGACGGTATGCTCGAGCGATCGCCCGTGGTCAGCATGATGGCGCGGTCGCAGCTTACGGTAGGCGACCGTCTCGCCGGTGCCGGCGCCTTCGGTCCAGCGATAGAGGCGTACAATGTGGCGGCCGACCTCGTCCGCGCCCAAGACAGGGTTCCGATCACGGAGCTGAGGCGAATAGCCAACGCACAGTACTACGCTGCGGACTATCGGGGCGCAGCGAAGACCCTCGGAGCGCTGGCCGATGAGGCGGCCAGCAGTGGTGATCTGCTGGCGGAGTTCTCGGCGACCGCCGACGCGGCGCGCATGGCAAGCCTGGGGCGCGCCGAAGGCTACGCTCGCTGGTACACGATCCGGGCCGAGCGGCTGCTCGATAGGCCGGGCATCGCGGCCGAGCTGCGAGAGCAGATGGAAGCCAAGCTGGAAACGACAGATCTAACGGTTTTCGCCCCTCACCTGACCGCCTGGTAGTAGATCCTGGTACCGGTGCGAACGAGGGCGCGGCCGGCCCGGTGAGGGGCGAGGGACTGGCCGCGCCCTTTTCGCTATTCCGCCTGCAGCGCGATCAGCGGATCGACCCGCAGCGCGCGCCAGGCGGGGAGCAGGCAGGCGACGACCGCGACGACGCCGAAGAAGACGCTGACCGACACGAAGGTGAGCGGATCGGTCGGCTCGACCTGATAGAGCAACTCCTCAATGAGCTTCGTAGCGCCCCAAGCGCCGAGCAGTCCAAGAACCAGTCCAGCGGCCACGAGCACGATGCCCTGCTTGAGCACCATCTCCACTATGTCGGCGCGAGCGGCGCCCAGCGCCACCCGGATGCCTATTTCGTGGAAACGCCGCGTCACGTAGTAGGCCAGCACGCCGTACAGACCGACCGCCGCCAGTAGCACTGCTACTCCTGCGAAGATCAGCAGGGCAACGGTTCTGATCCTGCGCGTCGACAGGGTACGCGAGACCAACCGGTCCATCGTCGCGATCTCGGCGACCGGGATGTTGCGGTCCAGATTCCAGACGGCTTCGCGTAGTGCGCCGGTCACAGTCTCCGGCCTTACCGCGGTCCGCACCGCAACCCGCATTGTGAACATCGGCTGCTGCATGTACGAGATGTAGAAGGCCATCAGCCGCGACGTGAGCAGCGTGCTCATCTTGATGTTCGCCACGACACCGATCACCTCGATGCTGACCTCCTGCCCGAAATCGACGACAACCTGCCGGCCGATTGGGCTCTGGCCCGGGAACAGCGTGTCGGCCATCGCCTGGCTGATCACCATCACCGGAGGTGCACCGCGGTCATCGGTCTCGTCAAAGACGCGCCCGACGACCAGCGGGATACCCATGGCTTCGAAATAGCCCGGGTACACCGTCCGAGTGTACGCCGAGCGAGTATCAGCCGGGTCGAGCGGCGGGTTTTCGGCCGCCCAGACGTAGATGTTGTTGCCGGGATCGCGGAACGGTAGCTGGCTGCCGAGAGCCACGTCCTCGACGCCGGGAATGGCGCGCACGTTCTCCGCCAGCTGCGTGTAGAACTGGACGCGCCGCTCCGCCTCGGAATAGCCCGTGCCCGGTAGTCGGATCTCCGCCGTCAGGAGGTTGTGGGTGTCGAAACCGGGGTCGGTACGGGCCACCCGCGCAAAGCTACGTATCAGTAGCCCGGCGCCGACCAGCAGCACGACGGAGACGGCCACCTGGGCGACGACCAGGCCGCTGCGGAACCGGGCACCGCCGGCATCCGTCGCCCTGACTCCCGCCTTCAGGTCCGCCCAGACGTCATCCCGCGATGCACGGATCGCCGGCACGACCCCAGCCAGCAGGCCGGTGACCAGGGAGACGCCGAGTGCGAACAGGAGCACCAAGAGCGGTACGCCCGCCCCGGCACCACCAGGGTCTATCGAGAGCAATTGGAGGAACGCATCCCGGAGCCAGACGGCTATCAGCGTTCCCAGAATGCCGCCGGCCAGGGCCATCACCAGGCTTTCGGTGACGAGCAGGCGGGCGAGACGTGCACCGGAAGCGCCGAGCGCCGAGCGGACCGACAACTCGTTGCGCCGCGTCGAGCCGCGGGCGAGCAGCAGGCCCGCCACGTTACCGCAGGCGATGAGCAGTACGAGCGCCACCGCGCCCATCACCAGCAAGAGGTTCTGACGGTAGCCCTCGACCAGCGCCCCCTGTAGATGTGTCAGCAGCAGCGCCTTGTCTCGGTTGGAGTCGGGGTACTGGGCCTCGAGCTGCGCCGAGATGACGTCGACCTCGGCCTGCGCCTCCTCGATCGAGACACCGGGCTTGAGCCTGCCCAGCATGATCCAGTTGTGGAACCGCCGAGCGCCTATGTAGTCGGAGTCGGGCCGCATAGGACGCCAGACGTCCACGTCGTTGAAGTAGAAGCTGAAGCCGGCGGGCATGACGCCGACGATCTCGTACGGTAAGCCGTCGAGAACCAGCGTGCTGCCGACCGCATCGGGCGAACCACCGTAGCGGCGCATCCAGAAGCGGTGGCTGATGATTACGACGGGCGGTCCGTTCGCCACAGCCTCGGCGGGCAGGAAATGTCTGCCCAGCGCCGGGTCGACATCGAGCGCCGGGAACAAGTCTATGCTCGCTATGATACCGGTGACACGCTCCGGTCTGTCACCGCCGGTGATCGTATGACTGGCGGTGAACCCCCAGAAAGCGGCGAGCTGCTCGAACGATGTGCTGAAGTCCCGGTAGTCCCAGTAGTCGGCGGCCGAGGCGAACGGGTTGACGTTGCCACCGAAGGTCGC
>JASFTY010000225.1:0-6446 GCA_050050535.1 Gemmatimonadales bacterium
AAGCGGCGGCGCGTCAGATTCTCGCCGGCCGCGTGGGCCACCGACACGTAGCCCAACAGCGAGAGGAGCGCGAAGCCGATGACGTAGAACGGGACGGCGATCGCCGTGACGACGAGCACGGTCATGACCAGCCCGATCGGCAGGAACAGCACTTCGGCCGCCAGTCCGGCCAGGAACGATCGCCCGAAGCTATAGGACACCGTGTCGCTCACCGTCTCCAGATGGCCGCGGAACAGGTAGACGATCAGCGCGCCCAGGAACCCGAACAGCAGGTACATGGCCACCGTCTTGGCCAGCGATCCGAGGCCGGCGGTGACCCGGTTGAGCGCCGACGGCATGTGGCGCCCGATGCGGACGCGCGGAACGGCGGGTGCCACCACTACGGGCGCCGGGTGCAGCGACTCGCGTATCGTCCCGGCGATCGAGCCGCCCTGGTTCGTCACGGTCGCGTCGATGGCGATCACGTCGCCGTCGATCTCCGCGGTGGGCAGGATGAGCAGCGTGCCGTCGGCCACCAGCACGTTCGACCGGATCTTGCCGGCCACCACACCGTCCGACTCCACCAGCAGCAGCATCTCGTCCAGCACCGCACCCTCCGACAGGCGATACTCATCGGCGTCGATCACGATACGGACCGGCAGCTTGAGGTCACCGTTCAGCAAGCGCTCGAGCTCGGGCGCCAGCCCGATCCGCACGAGCTGGCGAGCCAGCCCATCCACCTCGGTGAGCTTCACCACCAGCCCCCCTTCGATCACCTCGTTCTGGGAAAGCCGCTCCACCGCCTCCGTCTGCGCCTGCACGGCCGCCGCGACTGCCGCCGCTGCCGCCTCCCGCGCCGCCGCCGCCTCCTCCAACGCCGCCGTCGCCTCGACCTGGGCTTCAGCGGCCAGCTCCGCCGACATACCGGCCGCCAGCGGCGCCAGTGCGGCCCGGATCGTCTCAGCGGCCGCAGCGTCGGCGCCCCCGTACTCGCCGCCGCTGAACCGCGCCCAGCCGCCGCCCAACTCGCCCAGCCTCGCCTGGCGCAGCAGCTCACGCCAGCCCGACTCCAGCGAGCCGCCCGGCGCGTAACGGCCTACCTCGTCGCCGTCGATGAGGATGAGCCCGTCGCTGAACATGATCTGCAGCGAGCGGCCGCTGGCCAGCTCGAGGTCGAGGACCGCCTCGTCCCCGGCCAGCGCTACCGACGTCTGGAGGATCTCGTCGACCGCCTGCGCCGTCTGGCCGTTGAGCGCCGTCGGCAGCGACGCGGCGAGCACGAGGAGAACCAGTCCGATGTGTCGCACGTGGTTAAGCATGAGCGTTAGCCTCTGGAGGTTCGTAACCGGTCACGCGGTAGAGTGTCCAGATCGCGAGTCCGGACAGCACTGTGATAAGGGTACCGGCGATGACCACACCGGACCCGGGAATCGTCTCGACGAGCTCGGTCCACGCGTCGGAAAGCCCGCTCAGCTGCACGACCGCGCCGAGCTTGAGCACCGCCGCCAGCAGCAGCTCTCTGACACCAGAGAAGAGTCGGGCGACGAGCATCGAGCTCGGAACGTCAACGGTATGCTGCAGCCAGAGCGCACCGCCGACCACCGCAGCCGTCCAGACCGCCGCCGCCGCCGCCACCACCGGGCGCAGCCGCCGCAGCAGCGACGGGAGCCGGACCGCCGTCACGGTATCGACCGGCTCCGGCAGCCGCACACGCGCCATCACCCCTTCGTCGAACGAGGCCGATGGCTCGACCGCCTGCAGCGTCGCCAGGGTGTGAAAGAGCCGGCGCCACCTGGCATGCTCGGCCCGGCAGGCCGCGCAGGCCTCGAGGTGGCCGTCGATCGCCTGGAGCTCGCTCGCCCATACCTCGTCGGCTGCCCGCTGCTCCAGGGCCAGCTCGGAGAGATGTCCCTCGGAAGTCCAGATTTTCATTTCTACCTGCCCGCTGCTCTCCATTACGAGGGAACCCCTGTCCAGGTTTCAGCCGGGATTCGGGGGTTGGCCGGCGGCCCGGTCGAAGTTGTAACTTTTTGGGAAATAAAAACTTGTGGGTTCGGGGGTTCGGGGATTCGGGGAGGTCGGGGAGGTCGGGGAGTCCGGACGCCCCTCGACGCCCCAGGTCCCGAGTTGCCGGTTCCCCGAATCCCCGAATCCCAGGCTCCCATCTATTCCTCCTCCCTCCGCAGATGCTCGAGCTCGACTCGCAGTTCCGCCCGGGCGCGGTGGAGAAACGTCTTCACCGTCCCGATCGGGACATCCATGATCTCGGCGATCTCCTCGTACGGCCGGTTCTCGACGTGGCGCAGGATGACTGCGGTCTTGTACTCGGCTCGCAGTTTGGCAATGGCCTGCTCGATCTCGCTTCCCAGCTCGAGGGCGATGTACTCCTGCTCCGGCGACTCGTCCTGGGCCTCGAGGACGATGCGTGTTTCCTCTTCGCGCTCGGCGTCGGCGGCGTGGGGCGAGCCGTGGATCGAGACGGTCGGCAGTCGGGCGCGGCGCAGGTGATCGATGGCGTGGTTGTTGGCGATCTTGAACAGCCAGGAGGAGAACCGGTAGTTCGGGTTGTAGCTATCGAGGTTGTTGAAGGCCTTGACGAAGGACTCCTGCGCCAGGTCCTCGGCCTGCTCGCGGTCCCCGATCATCCGGTAGATCAAGGAGAACACGGGCCGCCGGAAGCGCTCGAGCAGCTCTCGATACGCCGCCTCGTCCCCTTTCCGCGCGCGGGCGACCAGCTCCTTGTCGTCGAGCGGCTCACCGCCGCTCGGACCCGGAGCGCTCCCGGGGCCTGGTGCCCTACGATCGGGTGGGCGGTCCCGTTTCACCGGGTTGCAAGGTCTGGACCCCTCCCATAGCTTCGCCGCCAATCATGGCCGGCTCGCCGAGGCATCGCCTCGCCCCGCTGGAGGCCGAGTCCCCGGGTGAGCGAGCGCAGGCGGTGCGCGAGATGTTCTCGGCCATCGCGCCGCGCTACGATCTGCTCAACCATCTTCTCAGCCTCAACATCGATCGTTCGTGGCGGCGACGCGCCGTCGAGCGGCTGGGTTGGGTTTCCCGGCCTGAGGGGCACTATCTGGACGTGTGCACCGGGACTCTGGATCTGGCGATCGTGCTTGCCCGGCGCCCGGGATTCACCGGCCATGTCCTCGCAGTCGACTTCTCGCAGGCGATGCTCCGCCAAGGACTTCCCAAAATCGCTCGCCTGGCGGTCGCGCCAGTCTGCGCCGACGCGCTACGGCTGCCGGCGGCCTCACACCGCTTCGACGGCGCGATGGTCGCGTTCGGGGTCCGCAACCTGGCGGACATCGATGCGGGCCTGCGGGAGCTGAAGCGCGCCCTGCGACCCGGTGCCCGGCTGGTCATCCTCGACTTCGCCATGCCGAAGCGCCGGCCGCTCAGCTGGCTCTACCGCTTCTACTTCACCCGCTTGCTGCCGTTGGCCGGGCGAGCGATCTCAAAACATAGCCACGCGTACACTTACCTACCAGAGTCGGTGCTCCGTTTCGCCGAGCCCGAGGAGCTGGCCGACCGGTTGGCGGATGCCGGCTACGAGGAAGTCGAGTGGCAAGCCTTGACGGGTGGAATCGTCTGTGTTTGGTGGGCGAGCGCAGGGTGAACGTTGAACATCGCGCACCGGACATCGCGCACCGCAGCCCGCGCCGCCCTTGACTAACGGCGCCGGACGCGCCAAACTGTTGTCGGCGCGCTTCTTACCCACTCCCCCCGAACGTACCCCCGGCCCGACCCGTATCAAGCCTCACTGGAGGTAGCAGTGCCTGAGACCACCGGCTGGAAAGCTGTCGACCTGCAGCGCCTGCTCTCCCTCATCGTCGGCGGCGTCTTGCTCGTCGCCATCATCATCTTCTTCGCGCTGGCCTGGGGGGGCGCTCAGCGGCTGACCGAGCCCGAGGTCGAGCGCCAGCTTCGCGAGCGGGCGAGCGCGGTCAGTGCGGTGACGGACGCCACGTTGCAGGGCGCCGTTAGCGATCTGGAGCTGCTGGTCATCTCGCCGGCGGTAATCGATGTGGCCGTCCGCGGGGCTGGCCGGGCCAGGCAGTCGGGGCTGGACCGCCTCTCGCTCGGCGAAGCGGAGCGGCGCATGGCCGTGACGCGTTCGCTGCAGGTCGACGCGGAAGTCGACCGCCACCTGGCGGGTGCCGTCGAGCGTTCGCTGTTCGCCGAGCTGTTCGTCACCGATCGAAACGGGTTCGTGGTCGCTGGCAGCGGGCCGACGTCGGACTTCGTACAGAGCGACGAGGTCTGGTGGCAGGAGGCATTCTCCGGTCTCGCACATTTCTCCGGAGTCGAGCTGGATGAGTCGACGGGCACGGTCTCGCTGTCGATCGCCTGGCCGGTCGTCGGCGGCGGCGGCGCAGTCGTAGGCGTCGTCAAGGGTATCCTCGATCTCGGGCGCCTGCGCCCCAGTCTCAACCAGCTCGCCCAGGGATGGGGCTACGTCCAGGTCGTCGACGAAGACGGTCGCCTGATCAGCGACCCCGACGAAGACAACCTGCTGGAACCGCATCCCGATCCCGCAGCACTCGCCGGGACGGGCGTCCTGCGTTCCAGCTCGAACGACGGCGAGCCGATCATCGGGATGGCCAGGCCCGCCTTCGGCAGTCGCTGGCAGGTCATCTATTGGGTGCCGGAGAGCCAGGCCTTCGCGATGCTGCGGTCGGCAAGGAGAGCGATCTTGATCGGCGGTTTCTTGGCGCTGCTCGCCGCGCTGGCCGCGATCATTGTCACCGGCTACTGGATCAGGCGGCAGATCGGCGAGCCCGTCAGCCAGGTCGTCAGCACCGCCGACAGGGTCGGAGCCGGCGACCTGCGAGTCCGGATCGCGGAGATGGGCAGAGGCGAGGTGAGGAAGCTGTGCATTGCTGTGCAGCAGATGATCGACCGGCTGAGCGAACTCGTCGTCTCGCTGCACGAGGCGAGCGGTCACACGCGGACGCGCAGCGAGGAGATCGCCAGCGCCGTTGAGCAGCTCTCCGCCGGCGCCGAGGAGATGACGAGCACGCTGGCGCGCCTGACCGGCGAAGCGTCCGAGCACTCGGAGACGATCCAGGAGGTCAACGCGCAGATGGAGGCGCTGGGCTCGGCCGCTCGCGACCTGGCTCAAGGCGCCGAGGCATCGACCCAGCGCAGCCGCGAGCTGCTCGGTGTGGCGCAGCGCAACCGCGAGCGCCTGCGCGAGGGCCACAGCCAGGTGGAGCAGATGGCCGAGCGCTCCGACCTGGCGACCTCGCGGCTGATCGACTTCGTCGAGGCGTCGCGCCGCTTCGCCGACTTCGTCGATCTGATCAAACAGTTCGCGCGCCGGACCAACCTGCTGGCGCTGAACGCGGCGATCGAGGCGGCCCGCGCCGGGGCCGAGGCTCGCGGCTTCGGCGTGCTGGCCGACGAGATCCGCAAGCTGGCGAACCAGGCGGGTGACGCGGCCAACAGCGCGCAGGAGGCTACCGACACCGTGCTCGGCCAGCTCGAGTCGACCCGCGAGGCGCTCGAAGAGACACGCGAGACGACTCACGCGATCGGTGCCGTCGTGAAGTCGATGGAGAAGGGCTTCGATACGGTCACCGAGGTCATGAGCGAGACAGAGGGTTGGGCCGACCGGGTGGCGGCGATCAGCTCGGAGGTCGACGCCAGCGTCGCCGCCACGGCGAGCCGCCTCGCCTCCGTCGCAAACGGCTTCACCGACTTCGCCGCGGCGATGGAGGAACTCGCCGCCGGTATGGAAGAGCAGAACGCGTCGACCGAAGAGATCGCAGCGGCCGTGAACGCGCTCAACTCCTCCGCACTGGAACTTGCCGGCCTGGCCGCCGTCTTCACCGTCGAGGGGCAAACAAGCGCCGATGCCGAAGAGGTCCCAAAGGAGCGCGAAGAGAAGGCCGAGCCGAAAGACGTCCGGGCCGCCGTCGCCTGAAGCCTCGCGCAACTCGGCCGACGAAGCCTGGCGCGCACACTCGCGGCGCGGCCGGCAGCTCGCCGCCCGCGAGCCGTTCGCCCGCGCCCTCGCCTGGGGCACGATCGTGGCGCTGGTCGCCGCCGTGCTGACCGGCGTCCTGCGGATCTGGATCTGGATCCTGGCCCTCGAGGCGATCGCCCTGGGCGTCGTGATCGGCGAAGCGGCGGCGATCCCGTCGTCCGTCCGCCATCGACGGCCGCCGCGCTGGAGTTATGCGTACGTCTTTGTCACCGGCTGCTTCGCCTATCTCCTCGTGCACGTCGTCTTCTGGCTCGCCAGCGGCGGCTTCGTGCCCGATCAGTCCCTCTTCGCTTTCCTCCGCGCCGCGCCTTCCGCCACGGCGACCTCCTTCTTCAGGGACGTCGACCTCGCCCGCCAGATCTCACTGGCCACCGGTGGCTCGACCGCGCTCAAGTACTGGCTGTGGGTCTTCGAAGGGCTGCTGATGGGCTCGGCCGCCTTGCTCGCTTACCGCGGCGGCTCGGTCCGCAAGCTCAAG
>JASFTY010000226.1:0-6424 GCA_050050535.1 Gemmatimonadales bacterium
GCTGATCCCCGTGTACAGGCCGACGATGATCGAGCTTTACCGGCAGGATCCTGTCGGTAACAGCGTGTCGGTCCTGGTTCTCATCGGCATGGTGGTCAGCCTGGCGATCTTCGGCCTGATGGTGCGGAAGCCGACCTCCGAGGGCCCGCTGACGGCCGCCATTCCGCTGATCGCTGCCGTCGGCATCGGGGTCGCCGCTTACCTCACCTATATCGAGTCGAGTGGTGTCACGGCCGTATGCGGTCCCGTCGGTGACTGCAACACGGTGAACCAGAGCGAGTACGCGAGACTCTTCGGTGTGATCCCGGTCGCGGCTCTGGGCCTCGCCAGCTACGTGGTGATCATCTTCGCCTGGTCGGTGGCACGGCTCGGATTGGGCACGGCAGCCGATTGGGCGAAGTTCACTATTCTCGTACTCTGCGTTGTCGGTACGGTCTTCTCCGTCTACCTGACCTTCCTGGAGCCGTTCGTCATCGGCGCTACCTGCGCCTGGTGCCTGACCTCGGCAGTCGCGATCACGGCCCTCATGCTGCTGTCGGCACGACCGGGGCTCGAGGCCTGGGCACGGATCCGCACACGCTAGACGGACACAAAAACCCTTCGCCTACCGTAGTGTCCTGCGGACATTCTCAGGTTACGGCCTATTACGCCCGGAATCTCAACAGCGAGGTGCGAATATGCCCAGGTTCGCTCATGCCGTCGCGTTGCTGCCGCTGCTGGCGCTCATCGCCCTGCCTGGCCCGGCGCCGGCACAGACCGCGACCGCGGTCGACGTCCGGCAGTACGAAGAGGTCCTGACCGCCGCCTATCCCGCGGACGAGCCGGGCGCCGCGGCGCTCGTCGCCCGGGACGGTGTGATCGAGTACCTCGGTGCTTCGGGCATGGCCAGCCTGGAGCTGGGGGTGCCGCTGGAGCCGGATATGGTGTTCGAGATCGGCTCGATCACCAAACAGTTCACGGCGGCTGCGATCATGATGCTGGCAGAGGAGGGCAGACTGTCCTTCGACGATCCGATGACCAAGTTCCTGCCGGACTACCCGGAATACGGCGACCGGATCACCGTCGAGCATCTGCTGACGCACACTTCCGGTATCGTCAGCTACACGAACATCACCGGCTACATGGCCGAAGAAATCCGCAGGGATCTCACGGTCGAGGAGTTGGTCGACGTTTTCAAGGACCTGCCGGTCGAGTTCGAGCCCGGTGAGCGCTTCAGCTACAACAACTCGGGCTACGTGCTGCTGGGCGCCATCATCGAGAGCGCCAGCGGCATGACCTATGCCGAGTTCCTGCAGGAGCGGATCTTCGATCGCCTCGGGATGAAAGACTCGTACTACGGGAGCCACCGGCGGATCATCCCGCGGCGTGCTTCGGGGTATGGCGGCGAATCGGGCGCCTGGCTCAACGCCGCCTTCCTCAGCATGACGCAGCCGTACTCGGCGGGCGCGCTGATGATGACGGTCGAAGACCTCTTCCGCTGGAACCAGGCGCTCTATGGCGGCGAGCTGATCAGCGAAACGTCGCTCGAGCGGATGACTACCCCTTACGTGCTCAACAATGGGGATGCCACCAGCTACGGCTACGGCCTCGCCCCGCGCGACCTCCGTGGCCGACGCGCCATCGGCCACGGCGGCGGCATCAACGGCTACGTGACCGACGCCTTCTATCTCCCGGAAGCAGACGTGTTCGTCGCCGTGTTCAGCAACAGCCCGGGCTCGCCGGCCGGGCCGAACCTCGTCGCCGGCAAGCTCGGCGCCATCGCGATCGGCGATCCTTACCCCGTATGGAGGGAGATCGCGCTCGACGAAGCGACGCTTAGCCGCTACGCGGGCGTCTATCGGATCGACGAGAACACGCAGCGCGTCGTGACCGTGGAGGACGGCCAGCTGTACACCCAGCGCAGCGGCGGCGCGAGGCAGAGGGCCTATCCGTCGTCGGAGACCCACTTCTTCTACAAGCACTCGCTGTCTCACTTCGAGTTCGTCGTCGAGGGCGGCGAAACCTACATGCTCATGTACCAGGGCGGCGCCGAGCAGGCGGAGCGGGCGGTAAGGGTGGCCGACGCGCCGCAGCCGCGCCAGCCGACCGAGCTCGATCCGTCGATCTACGACGACTACGTCGGCGTCTATGAGCTGGAGCCGGGCTTCGATCTCACCGTCACCCGTGACGGCGACCGGCTCATCGTGCAGGCGACGGGGCAATCGCCGGTGGAGATCCTGCCCGAGTCGGAGACCGAGTTCTTCGTCGAGGAGATCGATGCCCAGATCACCTTCGTCCGGAGCCCGTCGGGCTCGGTGGACCGGCTGATCCTGCACCAGGGCGGCCGCGATATCCCGGCGGAGCGGAAGTCCAGCCCGTAGGCTGCGAGTCAGGCATGCGGTCCGTCTAGTCGTCCGCCCCCTGCGCAAGAGATGGGGCAGGCGTCGATCCTGTCTCGTGCTGGAGAGCGGCGGGGGAGTCTTTTCTCGACAGCGTGGCTAGCCTATGATGCGCCGGTCGGATGCCACGCTCACTCAGCCCGTGAAACCCCGATGATGACTCGCAGCGATGTCCAAGGCAGCCGGACTGCCATCTCACGCAGAATGTTCCTCTCACGTGCCGGTACTGGTGTCGTGGCGCTCTCCGTTCTCCCGGCCTCGCGCCTAGGGTCCGGGGCGGCTCCGGCACGCCGCGCCCCCACGGGGGTGCGTAACCGACACTACGTCTCGAACCGCGAGCCGCTGGTCCCGAATCGCTACATCCCGCTGCCGCTCGGCTCCGTCAAGCCGGCGGGGTGGCTCCGGGCTCAGCTCGAGGGCTGGGCCGGCGGAATGACCGGGCGGCTGGACGAGATCTGGCCCGACGTCGGTCCCGATAACGGCTGGCTGGGTGGCGGCGGCGACGTCTGGGAGCGCGGCCCCTACTGGCTGGACGGGTTGGTGCCGCTGGCCTGGACGCTGGAGGACGAGCGGCTCATCGCCAAGGCGACGCGCTGGATCGAGGCGACGCTGGATAGTCGGGGGCCCAACGGCTTCTTCGGGCCGGTGGCCGAGCGGCGCCAGCGGGGTAGCGGGGTGGCGCCCGGCGCCGACTGGTGGCCCCGCATGGTGATGCTCAAGGTGCTGCAGGGTTATCACGAGGCGACGGGCGACGACCGCGTGCTGGAACTGATGACCGGGTACTTCCGCTACCAGCTGCGCGAGCTGCCGACGAAGCCGCTGGGTCACTTCACTTTCTGGGGTCAGCGGCGCGGCGGCGAGAACCTGGCGAGCGTCCACTGGCTGTACAACCGAACCGGCGATGCGTTCCTGCTCGAGCTCGGCGAGCTCGTGTTCGGCCAGACCCAGGACTGGACGACGTGGTTTACGGCCGAGCACGGCATCTGGCACGTGGTCAACACGGCCATGGGCATCAAGCAGCCCGCCGTCTGGTACCAGCAGTCGGGCGACGACCGCTACCTCGAGGCGGTCGAGTCTGGCATCGACTATCTCATGTCGCGCCACGGCCAGGTCCACGGGATGTGGTCGGGCGACGAGATGCTGCACGGCACCGACCCGACGCAGGGTGTCGAGACCTGCGCGGTGGTCGAGTACATGTTCAGCCTCGAGAGCCTGCTGCCGATCAACGGCAGCGTGCAGACCGCCGACCGGCTGGAGCGCGTGGCGTACAACGCGCTACCGGCGGCGCTCAGCCCGCACTTCGCCGGCCGTCACTACTACCAGACCGCCAACCAGATCGCCTGCACCCGCGACTACCACAACTTCAGCACCCGGCACGGCGACGATAACCTGGTCGGCCTCGAGAACGGCTACGGCTGCTGCACGGCGAACCTGCACCAGGGATGGCCGAAGTTCACCGCGCACCTCTGGATGGCCACGCCCGACGACGGGCTGGCGGCGCTCGTCTACGCGCCCTGCCAAGTGAGGGCGCGGGTGGCCGACGGCGTCGAGATTCGCATCGAGGAGAACACCGACTACCCGTTCGACGATACCGTCCGTTTCACCTACCACGGCCCGTCCGGCACAGCCTTCCCCTTGCACCTACGAATACCGCACTGGGCCGAGAGCGCCGAGCTGCGAGTGCGAGGCGAGCCGCTGGGCGGCGCCGTCGGCGGCTCGATCCTGCGGCTCGACCACGTCTGGAACGACGGTGACCTCGTCGAGCTGCACCTGCCGGCGAACCTTCGCATCTCTCGCTGGCACGAGAACTCCGCCGCACTCGAGCGGGGCCCGCTCGTCTTCGCGCTCAAGCGGGGCGAACAGTGGGTCAGGATCAAAGGCAGCGAACCGTTCGCCGACTATGAGATCCGGACCGGTGATCCCTGGAACTACGGCCTGCTGGATGACGACCTGGAGGATCCGAACGGCGCCTTCTCGATCGTACACAAGGCCGTGCCAGACCAGCCCTGGTCGATCGCCGGGGCCCCGCTGGAGCTGAGCGCCCGGGCGCGCCGCGTACTCGTGTGGCGACGCTACGGCGGGATCACCGGGCCGCTCCCCTGGAGCCCGATTCGCTCCCGCGAGCCCGATGGGCGGGTCACGTTGATTCCGTACGGCAGCACCAAGATTCGAATCTCCGCGTTCCCTGTCGTCGTATAGGGCTAACTAGGTGGAGCGGCTCGGTCATACACCAACCCGGAGGTGATGCTATGGACACAGTGGGACCGGGACCGACGCGCAGAGATCTCCTCACCAAGGTCCTACCGGCCGGGGCACTGGCATGTCTCGGCTGTACGAAGCTGTGCGGGCTCTTTCAATCAGCCCACGCGCAGGAGGCCGACCCGCAGCACAAGTTCCTGGCCGACTCCGGGATGAGTTACGCCGATGTGTTCGGCTTCGCCTTCGCCGGCTACTACATCCCGATCATGCAGGGCCTCAGTGCCCAGGTCGGCGAAGAAGAGTTCATCGAGATGCTGAAGCAGGCGTCGACCGAAGCCGGCCGCCGCGGCGGCGCGAACCAAGCACGCAGCGTCGCCAACAACGACCTCGCCACTTTCGTCATGCCGCTGACCGACCCCGACCGCTTCTGGCAGCACGCGCTGACCTGGGAGATCGTCGAGAACAGCGAGCGCGCCTTCGAGGTGAAGATCAGCGAGTGCCTGTGGGCGCGGACCTTCCGCGACGCTGGCGCCGCCGAGATCGGCTACGCCGGCATCTGCCACGGCGACTATGCCTGGGCGTCGGGCTACAACCCGCAGATGCGGATGGAGCGCACGAAGACGCTCATGCAGGGCCACGACTGCTGCAATCACCGCTGGCTCTGGGAGAGCTAGCCGGCCTGACCCGAGGAAAGAGCGTGGGCCTTAGACTCGCCCACCCTTAACGGGAGGGGCTTTGCAGTCATAAGCCCTGTATTGGCTGCTGCTTGCCGACCGAGACTTGGGAAGCTAGATTACGGTTCAAGCACGCCCTGCCCGTACCCCCCTGACTGATCATCTTCGCAGAGAGGATCCAATGACCAGACCAACGTTCGCAACGGCCGTCATCCTCTGCCTCGGTTTCGCCGGGATCAGCGACGCCCAGGCGCAGGGACTCACCATCGGTGCACAGGGCGGGTACAACTACGCACAGCTGTCCGAAGTGCCGACGACCATCGACGAGGTCGGCGACAAGGGCGGTTTCGTGGTCGGTGCCTTCCTCGACATCCAGTTCCACGAGTACCTTTTCCTGGGCGTGGAGGGCAACTACGTCGAGTACAAAAACGATCTGACCCAGGGTGTCGACACCGGAGTACTGAAGCAGGCTTACATCCAGGTCCCGGCGTACCTGGGCGCGCGGCTATTGACCGGGATCATCCAGCCCGTCGTCTATGCCGGTGGGACTGCCAACTTCGAGACGAGGTGCCAGATCGACCCGGAGACCGGTACCGCCGTAGACTGCAGCCCGAGCGACGTTGACACAAAGAAGGTGACGTTCAACGCCGTGTTCGGCGGCGGCATCAACATCGCGCTCCCGCTGATCGTGCTCAGCGCCGATCTGCGTTACAACCTCGGAATCTCCGAGGCGGCCGAGGACCAGGACTCCAAGTGGAACAGCTGGATGGCGCTCGTCGGCGTCGGGATCAGGCTCGGCAGTTGATGACCGGCCGATCGCCTTAGGCAAGACGGGTCCGCGGCTGCCGCGGGCCCGTTTCTTTCGCGTGCGCCGGGCACGGCGCGCAGCGCCGTGAGCGGCGCTGTCAACCGGGGAGCGAAAGCGAACCGGGAAGTGACTGGGAGGTGAGAGTCCTCTGGGGGCCCTGGTGGCGGGAACCCCTAGCTGAACAGCAACCGCATCATCGCGAGGTGGTGTGGGAAGGAAGCTGTAGGCAAAGCCCTGGCCCGAGGAATACGAACCGCATAGGAGGCGACCGTCAGGTGGGCGAGGGGGCGTGAAGACCTGAAGCCCGATGCCACCCGGACCGGACGGGCGTAGATGCGGCGGGTAGATGGGGTGAAAGTCACGCG
>JASFTY010000227.1:0-6420 GCA_050050535.1 Gemmatimonadales bacterium
CGCTGCGGAAGCTGCCGGTCTAGCTCGCGGCGTGGCTCGACAGGGACACCATGAAGGAGTCGGCCCAGTCGTAGACCGTGTGTTCATTCAGCACATCCCTCATCCGGCTCATCCTGCGGACCGCCTCCTTCTCGGGCAGCGACAGCGCCATATCGATGGTCTCGGCCAGTCCGTCCACATCGTGAGGATTGACCTGCAACGCCGACCGCAGCTCCTGCGCCGCGCCGGCGAACTCACTCAGGATCAGCACGCCGCTGTTGTCGAAACGCGTGGCGACGTACTCCTTCGCCACTAGGTTCATGCCGTCCGCCAGCGGTGTGACGACCATCACCTCCGCCGACCGGTAGAGCGCGATCAGCTCCTCGAACGGTAGCTCGCGGTGCATATATTGCACCGGCGTCAGACCGACTTCGCCGAACTCGCCGTTGATCTGGCCCACCAGCTCCTCGACCTGGCTGCGCAGCTGCCGGTACTCGGCGACGCGCCCGCGGCTGGGCACGGCGAGCTGGACGAGTACACATTCGCGCACCGCCTCGCGCCGGCGCGACAGCAGCTCATGGAAGGCGCGCAGCCGTACATCGATGCCCTTGGTGTAATCGAGCCGATCGACGCCGAGGATGATCTTCCGACCCTGGCCGACCTGATGGTGCAGCTGGACCGACCGCTTGACTACCTGCGGCTCACCCGCCGTCGAGCTGTAGTGATCGAAGTCGGTGGAGACGGGAAACGCGTCGACGCTGACCGTGTGTCCGTGGATTTGCACCTGGCCGCTGTCGACCCGCGCGTCGGCGTAGCGCCGGGCGCCGCGCAGGAAGTTGTTTACGTCGCCCTCGGTCTGGAAGCCGACCACGTCGGCGCCCAACAATCCCTCGATGATCTGGCGCCGCCAGGGCAGCCGGCCGAACAGTTCCTCCGGTGGAAAAGGGATGTGCAGGAAGAAGCCGATCCTCAGGTCCGGGCGCATCTCGCGCAACATCGCGGGTGCGAGCTGCAGATGGTAGTCGTGGACCCATACGGCGGCATCCGGCGCGGCGCTCTCGGCGGTGATCTCGGCGAACCTGCGATTGACCGTCACGTAGGGCCGCCACCAGCGGCGGTGGTACTCGGGCTCGCGGATCGCGCCGTGATACAGCGGCCAGATGGTGCCGTTGCAGAACCCGTCGTAGAAGCTGCCGAGCTGCGACCTCGAGATGGGCACCGGTAGGTGCGTGATCCCGTCGTGCTCGAACGGGTCCGGTGCCCGGCCGCTGGCGCCCGTCCAGCCCGTCCAGGCACCGCCCGCGCGCTGCACGATGGGGGTCAGCGCCGAGACGAGACCACCCGGGCTACGTTTCCACGTGCCCTCGCCTTTCGCCTTGCCCCGCACCACGGGCAGGCGGTTCGCCACGATGAGAAGTGGCCACTTCTTCTTGGCTGGCATAGGCTCCGTCGGCTGGCCTGACCGCGACACTGGACCGGACACCCGGGGTCCGCCGGCCGGCGTTCGTACGGTTCTACTTCAAACTAACGGGGACGACGTGCTGTGCAATCGGTGCGCATGTCGTGTCGCGGCCCGCCACATCCCGCCGTATCAGGTCAACAAGGGTAGGGCGATGGAGGCGGCGATCAGCGCCACGATAATCCACTCCAGAATCTCCAGCCGCCGCGCCGCAGACTCGTCCGACAGCTTCATGTAGATGCTGTCCAGCGTGCCGAGCTTGCGGATGGCGGATACGTCCCAGGCCGCCAGGTGCAGACGCGTCGCCGTCATCCGGTAGACGCGGGCCAGATACTCCTCGCCGAACACCTTCAGGGCGTTCGTCACGCGCTCGAACAGGATCGCCGCGTCGACTTGCAGCCGCGCGATCCGTCTGGCGTCTTTGCGGTACGGGTGCAGCAGCGGCTTGAACAGCTGGCGACGGCGTGACACCATGCTGTACGATTCCTCGAGGGCGTCGTCCAGCTGCCGATCGAGGTAGCGCATCTCCAAGAGCTGCACGTTCGCGAACTCGATTACCGTGCGCAGGTCCTCCACGTCCTGACCGTAGAGCAGCGTAGCGTTCCAGTCGAGCACTGCGAGATCCGCGCTGGTGAAGGCGATCCTGTGCGAGGTCGCGTCCTCGACCTCCTGTGACGACAGCGGCCCGTCCTCGGCTCGCAGGATCCGAGCTATCGCCTCGGCTTGGTCCAATGCCAACTGCTCGTTGGTCACCGGCTGACCGAAAGCGCGAACGTGAAAGATGACGTAGTCCTCGACGACATCGGCGACCCTGAAACCTCTCGTCGAGCCGCCCAGCGCTCCGATGATCCCCTCGACCACATGCCGCGCCGCCTGCGGCAAGAGCTGCGAGTCGTAGATCTCGGAGCTCAAGGCGGCCAGCTCCGTGAGATCGCCCTGGAACGGGATCGTGTAGCCCACCGAGATCGCCCCGAAGTCGTAAACCACCAGATCCGCCGTCGGCACGGTCTCGTGTCGTCCGACCTGGATCACCTCGGTCTCGTGGGCGATCCGCAGCGGCGCCGGCCGGTACTCGAAGTACTCCAGCGCCCGCCGCTTCCTCGCGATGTGCTTGCGGTCGGTGCCCGCCATCACCCGGCGCTCGCACTCTGCCAGGTCGATGTAGGGGGCCACGTCGAAGGCGGCCAGCACGTGGACCGTGCCCTGCTCCACGCGGAGCCCGCCGTTGCCATGAAAGGTTTCTACCGCTGCGCGGGGCGCGCCGTGCATGCCTACCCCTTCATCGAAGAACGGTCGGGGAGTGCGTCACTCCCCGACCGAGAAGCCGCGCTGTCCCAGGTCTGCCCGCGACGCGGCCCCAGGTGATCCGTAGCTGGCTGAGCTGGCTTGACCGGGCCCTAGGGATATCAAGCTTGATATTAAGATACACAGTGAGAAGCTTCTTGTCAAGATACCGCGGCCCCAGCTCCCACCAGCAGAACCTCCAGCCCCGCCGCCGCCACCGACTCCGCCGTGCCGCGGCACGCCGACCGCCTCAACAGCCGTTGACTGACCTCCAGCTCGATACCCAGATAGCGATCGGCGCTGAACAGCCTGCGGCAGAACGTGGTCACGCCGTCGCTGGTGCCGCGGTACGGGTAGTTGCAGCGTGTGGTGAGCCCTTGTGCGCGAAGCGCCGCGGCGAGGGCGCGGGCGGTCTCTTTCTCCCGGCGCCTGGCGGGATCGTAGAGCACGCCGATGTCGACTCGCCTGACGCTACGGCCGACACGGGGCGCGAAGGTGTGTACGCTGATGTGCAGGCAGCCGCCCGACTCACGAGTTACGCGCCGCAGGTCCTGGAGGAGCCGCTGGCGATAGGGCTGGTAGTGCTGGACGATACGGGCCTGGCGGTCGTCGTCGGTGATCCTCGCGTTTCCCGGCACCTTTACACCGAAGGCGACCTTCGGGATGAGCTTGGGGTGATGGGGGCTGCGGTTGAGGTCGATCAGCAGCCTCGAGTACCGGCCCTCATGGTACGAGCAGCGCAGCCTTGCGGCGCAATGGCGAGCGATCGAGCGGGCCCCGCGATCCCACGCGATGTGGCTCTCGAGAACGCGGCGACCCAGTCCCAGATTGCCGTAGCGGGCGGGCAGCCGGTTGGATGCGTGCTCGCACGAGATGACGAGCTGGCCACGCCGAAAGCCGCCCGGCCGCACGGCTAGCCGTCCCAGGGCAGGTTCTCGTCGAGGCAATCCGCCAGCTCGCTGTAGACCGCGCGGATCGCCGGCGCCGGATCGCTGCGCTTCGCTCTACGGCGCACCTGGTGCGCGATTCGTTCTGCGAGACTGCCGCGCCGTACCCGATCCTCGACGATGGCGAGGTAGTGCTTCTCGTCACCCGGTATTTCGGCTGCAGCCGAATCGAGCAGGGTCCGGAGGATTCGGCGGGCCGTCGTGGTGCCGCGACGCCGCTCGCCGTTGGAGCGGAAATGACTGGCGTAGACGGAGCCTCGGCTCCCCTCACGGATGGTGGCGTTCAGGTCGTCGACCAGGACGGAGTGCTCCGGGAGCGCCAGGTCGCTCGTCGACAGCCTACGCACCAGGCTTCGGAGTGCGGCGCGCGTGAAGGCGGCGATCGCGATGTCCGACTTGATGCACTCCTGGACATCAAGCGCCTTGATCTCGAGCGCCCTGCGGCTGAATCGCATGATGGCGCCTCTCGAGTTCACCCACTCCGGGTGCAGCCGGTCGGCGCCGGGGATCCCCGCCAGCGAGTCGCGTATCGGCTTGAACACCTTGCGCCGATAGTCGCTGAACGAGTCGATGAACTCGGGCACGACGAGGCCCGTGATGGCGGGGAAGCGCCGCTGGTTGACCTTGTAGAACTCCATGCGATTGTCCGCGGCGGGCCCGATCGCGCCCTCGTAGATCGGCGAACTGGCGGCCAGCGCCGGCAGGTACGGCAACAGACAGGCGAGGGCGTTGTACATGGCCACCGTCTCGGCCTCCGATCCGAACGGCAGGTTGATGTGATTCGCCTGCACGTTGAGCCAGCCGTGGTCCCGGATCGGGAAGATGCTCGCGTACGTCGCGTAGATCGCCCGGTTGGCGCGCTGCCACAGCTCGGTCTCCGACGGTCCCATGAACGGGTGCATGCCCGTCGGCAGGAGCCGCGCATCGAACCGCTCTCTGAGAACCGAGGCGAAGAAGCGCAGCCCCTCCAGCAGGTCGGCCTCGATCTGTACCAGGCTGCTGTGCGGCTCCAGCGTCTTGATCTCGAAGATGTGCGCGGCCAGCTCGTTCGAGAAGCCGACGTTCTTGTAGCGAAGCTCCGAGGTGGGCCGACCGTTGATGTAACGGAACGCCTCCCCGAGGAGACAACGCGGGTGCAGCTCACGGTCGACTATGACGTACTCGAGCTCGATTCCGACGACCTCGAACAGGTTGTAGCGCTTCGGTCGCGCGCGCCTCACGTGCTCGCCTCGCGACGCAGACCGACGCCGTGCAGACGCCGCAGGAAAGCGTGCACGATCGCGTCGTAAAGCCTATCGCCCTCGACCGCGTCCTCTTCACCGACCCAGATGTCGGGATTGTCGTTGATCTCGATGATCACCGGACCGGCCTCGGTCTCCTTGATATCGACCCCGTAAAGACCGTCACCGATCAGCGCCGCCGCCTGCAAGGCAAGCGACCTGACCGGCTCCGGCGTCGCGTCGAGCGCGACCGCCTCCACCTTGCCGTAGCGCCGACCGCCGCCACGCTTCTCGCGGACGATCTGCCAGTGGCCCGTCGCCATGTAGTACTTGCAGGCGAAGAGCGCCGCGCCGTCCAGAACACCGATTCGCCAGTCGAACTCCGTCGGCCGGAACTCCTGGAGTGTGAGCAGCGGCGAGCGCTTGAACATCTCGCGCGTCAGTTTCTTCAACTCCGCCACATCGGCCGCCTTCTTGACGGCCGCCGAGAATGTGCCGTCGGGCTGCTTCACGATGAGCGGGTAGCCCAGCTCCTCCGCCTCGCTCAACGGAGTCGTCCGCGAGATGGTAAGGGTGCGTGGCGTGGCCAAGCCCGCTCTGCGGAACAGCTCGTGCAGGTAGACCTTGTTCGAGCAACGCACCGTCGTCTGTGGGTCGTCGATGACCGGTATGCCGAGGCTCTTGGCCCGCTGGGCGAAGAGGAACGAGTAGTGATCCATGCCGGTCACCGTTCTGAGGAACAGTGCATCGTACTCGGGCAGGTCGCGGAAGTCGTCTTTGGCGAGCGGCTCGAAGATTACGCCGTGTCGCTCGCCGGTTCGTTTCAACTTGTTGAACGTGTCCTCGTCGGAGGGCGCGAACGGATCCGCATCGTCCATCAAGACCGCTACGTAGAACGGTGACTCGCGCTCCGCGCCCGAGGCGTCGAACGGCCTGCCGGTCGATAGCTCCTGGTTCAGCAGCTCGAGCTCGGCCGGCCCGACCCTGTGCGGCGCCAGCGGGAAGACCTGGCCGAACTTCCAGCGGTTCTCCTCCCTGTAGAGCCGGATCTTCAGTAGTGGGAAGGGATAGACCCTGAACACGTCGGCGCAGTGCTTCCTGAATCGGGCGTCGAGGGTACGGCCGAAGCATGTCGTCACCTCCTCGAACGCCTGGCCGACGCGCCGATAGCGGACCGGCTCTTGTACGCCACCTTCGCTCACCATCGGCGACTTCGGCTCGCGGGCGGTCTCGTCCTTCACGCCGTTCGGCACAATGACCTTTGGTAAGAGATGCCTGCCGCGGACCACGGTGTAGTCGATCGTCTCGAGCCCGCTGTTACGTAGAGCCGTGAAGTAGGCGTACGGGTTCGTGATCTCTTCCACCATCTGGAGGTTCGGAACCACCTGCTGTCTGCGGGCATCGGCGAGCAGGGAGATATAGTAGCCCCGCGACAGGTACTCGTAGGACCGGCACAGGTTGATGATCGTCTGGCCCTGCGAGACCGTCTCCGGAATCCGGCCCTCCAGATACTCCTCCGGCGCCAGAAGCG
>JASFTY010000228.1:0-6406 GCA_050050535.1 Gemmatimonadales bacterium
TGAGTCAGTTTGGCGGGGCCGGAGGTGAGGTGGCGATCCGGCCGGGCGCCGCGGCGGCGCCGGATCGTGGCGAGCCCCTCCACCGGCTCCAGCGCCCGGATCAGCACGGCGGCGGGGTAGCCCTGCGGTCGCACGACTACGTTGAGGCACCAATGGATCCCGAAGTTGAGGTGGATATAGGCGGTGCCCGGTGGGCCGAACATCGGGTCGTTGCGGCGCGTGCGCCCGACGGCAGCCGCGGCGTGGGAGGCCGGGTCGTGAGGGCCGGGATACGCCTCCGTCTCGACGATGCGGCCGACGCAGCGCCGGCCCCGGCAATCGGAGACCAAGTACGCCCCGAGCAGCTCCCGAGCCACGGTCTCAGCGGCCCGGTCGAAGAAGGAGAGCGGCAGGGGCCGGTAGCGTCGACTCACGCGTCGCCGGCTTCCCGCTCCTTCCGGCGCGCCTCGAGGACCCGCTCCGCACGGCTGCCCGGCAGGATTTCCCTCACCCGCTCGGGCTCCTCATCGAGAACGCGCAAGGTGTCGGCCCCGAACGCGTCGACGAGGGTCTCGGCGGTCCGCTCGCCGACTCCCGAGTAGCCGGTCAGGTGTGAGACGATGGACCGGGCATCATCAGTCGCGGCTGGAGGCGGCCCGGTGCCGGACTTCTCGCCCCGCGGCTTGCTCTGGCCCTCGAATAGAGGCGGCGGCGCCGGCGGCGGCCGGTAGCGGCCCCGCGTGCCCCAGCGGCCGCGAATCGTCGCACGGGGCGCACCGGGCAACGGGGCCGGCGTCACGCCCGACGTTTTCGGCCCCTCCACCGCGTCTGGCTTCGAGGGCGTTCCCGCAGCGTCGCTGTCCCGGGTCACCGGCGCGGCGGACTCGGCGGCCGTCGTCGGCTCGGGCGTCGGCTCAGGCTTCGCCTCGGCCGCTGCAGCCGCGACGTCGGCCTCCGCCTCCGCGGCCACGGTATCGGGTGGCGACGCCGACGGTCGTTCGGCACGGCGTTTCTCCCGCGGCCCACGCGAGCCACGATCGTCCCTCCGCTCACGGCGCTCGCCGCCGCGCCGTCCCGCGGCCCTGCCCTCTTCGCGCCGCTTCCCTCTGCGAGGCGCCGGCTCCCGCGCTCGTGACGACCCGCCTGCCCTGCCCTCCTGTCGGCCGCGCGCCTCGCGGGCGTCCGCCCCTCCGCCTCGCGGCTCGCGCTCGCCTTTCTTCGGCCTGCGGGTCTCTTCCCTCCGCCGCTCGGCAGTGGGCCCCCTGGACTCCGGCGACCGAGCCCTGGCGCTTTTCTTCGCCTCGGCCTCCCGGCGCTTCGCCTCTTGCCCTGCCTTCGTCTCGGCGGCGGCCTTCGCCTGCCCCGCCGACGGCTCCTCCGCGCCACCGAACAGGAAGCGTGCCAGGCGCTTGACGGTCGACTCCTTCTCGGCCGCCGACTTCTCGGCCGCCGACTTCTCGGCCGCCGACTTCTCGGCCGGTGCCGCCGCCTGAGCGGCCTTGCGGCGGCGCGCGCCCCGCTTCGGTCGCCCGACATGGTAGTTCCCGTTCGGACCTCTGTTCAGCTCGATCGCTCCCTGCTCCTCGGCGGCCTGCAAGAACTTGCTGAACTTGCTGAAGCCCAGCTCGCCCTCATCGAACGCCTGATCGAGCTCCAAGATGCGGCGCTTCACGTCGCTGTCGCGGACCGACGCGCTCTCGTCGTCGAGCAGATTCCCGAGCGCCCGGTCCAGCAACTCGAGCGCCCGCTTCATCGTCAGCTTGGGCCGCGCCCGAGCGGTGCTCCGTTCGCCCGCCGCCTTGCTGCTCGGCTGAGCCTCCTTCTCGCGAGGACCACGGCTGCGTCGGCTCTCCGCCTTCGCCTCCCGTTTCCGCGGAGCTTCCCGCCCCCGCGGTGCGGCGGCGCTCTTCGCCGGCGTTCCCGCGCCGGGCGCTACCCCGTACTGTCCATTCTCCATCTTCTGAATCGAGACCAGCCCCCGGGAGGCGGCTTCGACGACAAAACGATTGAACTTGTTGAAGCCGTGCTCCTTCTCGTTGAACGAGGGGTCGATCTCCAGCATGACCTGCTTCAGGCGGTCCGACCGCATGGTGTCGCCGCGCTCGACCATCCGCTCCACCGCCTTGCCGACCAGCAGCCAGGGATCGTGGCTCTCGATCTGCAAATCGCTGGTCTTGCTCAGCCCCGACAGCGACGTATAGCTGTAGTATTCGTCGCAGTTCTGCACCAACAGATCGGAACTCGATTCCTGGATCCCCACTCCTATCACGTACCTGCCGTACTCCTTCAGCTTGAGGACCAGGCTCGAAAAATCGCTATCGCCCGACATCAGGATGAAGGTCTTGATCTCCGGCCGCACAAACACCAGCTCGAGCGCATCGATCGCCAACCTGATGTCCGTCGCGTTCTTCTTCGACGAGCCGTACGCCGGCGCGAAAATCAGGTCGATCGACGCCTCCGACAGCGGCACGATGTACTGTGGGTAGCGGCGCCAGTCGGCGTACGCCCGCTGTACCGCCACCTTCCCACGAATCACGTCGGAGTTCAGAAGGTTGCGCAGCTCCTGGCCGAGATTCGATCGGATACCCATCGTGACATTGTCGAAGTCGATGAGCAGCGCAGCCTGCTGGGATTCCCCGACGTCGGAGCGCGCGTCGCTCCGATGCTCAGGTGGGTCCTGTCGCATTTCCATGCCTCTCTTAACTCCTTGTCATACAACGCATTAGGGCCACAGGAGAGGCAGCTCCGCCGGCGTGGCGCGAGGGGCGTTCGAATCGAAGGTCGATAGGAAGGCGCGCTTAGGCGGCTGGCAACGGCGCCGAGGTCCGGTGGAGATCACTCCACGCGGGTCCAGCAGCCGTACCCGCCTCGCTCTTCCGCTTCGCACACCGCTCGGGCGACGTTGGCGTCCTCTGCTCTCTCAAAGGACGATGCTATTCCCGACGCGCCACGCGCTCGGCCCGGACCATGCGGCCGAGCTCCACGCGTCGGACTTTGCCGCTCCCCGTCATGGGGAACGAGTCCACGAACCAGACGAGGTCCGGGACCTTGTATTGGGCGACCTGTCCCCGGCAGAAGTCCTTGATCTCGTCGCCGGTTACGATGGCGCCCTCCAGCGGCACGATGCAGGCGCAGATGAGCTCCCCGAGGACTTCATCCTCCACACCGACCACCACGGCTTCCAGGACCGCCGGGTTCAGCCGCAGCACGTCCTCCAGCTCGCGCGGGTAGATCGTGTAGCCGCCGCGTGTGATGGTGTCCTTCTTACGGCCAACCACGTGGAGGTATCCATCCTCGTCCACCATGCCGAGGTCGCCGGAGAGGAAGAAGCCGTCCTCGGTGAACGAGCGGCTGGTCTCATCCGGCTGCCTGAGATAACCTTTCATTACGTTGGAGCCGCGGATCGCCAGCTCACCCACCGACTCGATGGGTAGCGGCGAACCGTCATCTCCGAGCACTCGCACTTGCACACCCTCGAGCAGACGACCGGCAGTGAAGTTGCGCTTCTCGGGTGGGTCGTCATCTCGGGTGAGCGAGACCCACGGTGACGTCTCCGTCAGACCGTACGCCACCTCGAGATCCGGGACCAGCCGCTCGCGAACTTCGCGGGCCAACTTGTCGAGTACCGGCGCGCCCGCGATGATACCTGTACGGAGACTGGAGAGATCGAGCTCGTTGATCGCCTCACTCCGCAATTGCATGGCGAACATCGTCGGCACACCGTGAAGCACCGTCGCACCCAGCTCACTTGCCAGTCGCAGCGTCTTCGCCGCATCGAAGCTGGCGACCGGGACGATGGCCGAACCGACACTCAGTGCCGCGATCAGAGCGCCCAACCCGAAGATATTGAACATCGGGACCGCCAACAGCGTTACGTCTTGCGCCGTCATCTTCAGAGCTTCCGCCAGCGCACCGTTCGCCTGCAGCAGATTCGTGTGCGTCAGCATCACGCCCTTCGGCTTGCCCGTCGTGCCCGCCGTATAGAGGACGGCGAACACATCCTCATCCGGGTTGACCGCCGCCGACGGGACCTCTCTACCCTCACCACTCGAGAGCAGATCCTCGAACTGGAAGATCCGGTCGTCGTACCACAGGTCCTCCTCCCCCACCGTCACCATGTACTGCAGGTCGGGCAGAGCGAACTGCATCCGCTCGAACAGCTCCAGGTTGTCCTGTCCGTCGTACTCCTCGACTACGATCACGACCGACGACTCCGAGTTCCTCAGCATGAACTGGAGCTCGTGTGGCGCGTAGGCGGGGTTCAGCGGGACGATGGAAGCACCCAGCTGCGCGGCGGCGAGCACCGAGACCACGAACTCGGGACCGTTCGGCAGATCGATCGCAACCCGGTCCCCCGCCCCCACCCCCAAGTTGTGCAAGGCCGCGGCGAGGGCACGTGCCTGATGCCGGGTCCGCTCGTAGGAAAGCGTCTCCTTCCCGGTTCTAACCAGAGGTCTACCGGGATCCTCGGTCGCGACTCGCTCGACCAGGTCCTGCACCGACAGACCTGCGAGACGGGCTTGTGCAGCGATAACTCCCCTCCGTAACGGAAATTACGAAACCTAGTAATTTGCCTAGAAACGGCCGGCCCGTCAAACCCGCCTAGCCGAAGAGGACCGAGCGGACCAGCTCCTCCGGCACCGCATGGGTCCAATCGCCCTCCGCCGAGGCCGCGACGCGGCCGAGCTCGCCGATCAGCGTATAGCGCACCCGGCCTCCCGCCCGCTTCTTGTCCTGTTCCAGGGCCTCGAAGAACCGGGTCGCATCGACCTCGTCATCCAGCTCCACCGGCAGGCCGGCCGCTGCGAGCGCCTCCCGAACACGCTCCGGCACCCCCTGCCGGGTCACCCCAGCCGCTTCGCCGATCGCCGCCTCGAGCGCCATCCCGGCGGCGACGGCTTCGCCGTGCAGCCAGGCGTAGCCGGAGATGGTCTCCTGCGCGTGGGCTACGGTATGGCCGAAGTTGAGGACCTTCCTGTAGCCGCTTTCCCGCTCGTCACGACTCACCACTGAGGCTTTGATCTCCACCGAGCGCGCGATGAGGTCGGCCAGCCGGTCGGGCTCCCGGCTGAGCAGATCCTCCAGGCCGTCGACGACGGACTCGAAGTACGCCGCGTCGAGGATCAGACCGTGCTTAAAAGCCTCTGCAAGGCCCGAATTGAACTGCGGAGCCGGCAGGGTCCTCAGCACCGCCGGATCCGCCAGTACCAGTCTCGGCTGGTGAAAGGCACCCACCAGGTTCTTTCCCGCCGGCGTATCGACGCCCGTCTTGCCACCGACCGAGCTGTCGAGCATCGCCAACAGGGTGGTCGGTACCTGGACCAACGGCACGCCGCGCATGAAGGTCGCGGCCACGAAGCCTGCCAGATCACCCGCGACACCGCCGCCCAGCGCGACGACCGCCGAGTCCCGTCCGAAGCCAGCCTTCAGCATCCCGTCGGTCAACTCGCTCCAGCTCTCACGGCTCTTGTTCCACTCGCCCGCCGGGAACTTGAGCAGCGTCCCCTTCAACCCTTCGGCGGCCAGCGACCCGAGCACCCGCTCGCCGTACAACCCGGCGACCTGCGTATCGGCGATGACCGCGTAGCGGTACGCCGGGCAGGCGGCGGCGATCAGAGCGCCGGCATCATCGATGAGGCCCTCGCGAACCCGTACTTCGTATGAGGTCGGCGCGGCGGCGTCGCCGAACTCTACCGCTATCCGCCGGTCGCCTCGCTCTTGCTCCTTCATCGTTGATCGCTTGTCGCAGCAGACGTATGAAGCATCGATCTGGGTCGAGTGATGAAAGGTAGTGAAGCGTGATTGGAGTATCAAAGGGTGGGTGTCGCGAAGTTTCCGATTTGACTACATATGTTTCCATCCGCGATGGTTGTCCGGACTTCTCAAAAAGGATTTACAAAAACCTTTCTTTTTTTTTATTTTAGTCATATCTTGATGCGAGTTGTGATTCAGTGTGGTTCGGGCGGAGGTGCGGATGGAGAAATCGATCGCCTTCACCACGACTGCGCTCGATGAACTCCGACAGGAGGGGTTCCAATAGGAAGCACTGGAGCACGAACGGCTCGCGCGTTAACGCTGGACCGTCGCGCAAACGGGCTTCGCATAGGATTCGCCTTCAACATCAAGCCGGCGGACGGCGTATCGTCGTCGGAAGCGGCTGAGTCGACCTCGAGACTTCCCTTCGACCCGACCCCCAGCAGAGTGAGGCAGATCGGAGCGGGGAACGGCAACCCTGCCTTCGATGATACGTACGCCGAGTGGGACGACGAGGAGACGATAGCGGCGATCGAGAGCGCGCTATCGGCGCTGGGTGAGGTGGTCAGGCTGGAGGCGGACGCCGACTTCCCGATCAAGTTGCGGGAGGTCAAGCCGGACATCGTGTTCAATTTCGCGGAAGGGCTGGGTGGACCGAGTCGTGAGTCTCACG
>JASFTY010000229.1:0-6406 GCA_050050535.1 Gemmatimonadales bacterium
CTACCGTGCGTGCGAGCTGCTCACCACGTCGTCGCAGCCGGAAGGCGGCTGAGGTGCTCTGCGACGATGAGCCGAAGTCGATGTGACAGGTGACTTGCTTTATGTATCGCTCGCGAATTTCACCGGGGTGTGTCGTGCTGGCGGCAGCGATACTTCTCGCCGCGGCCGCGGAGGCTTCGCATGCCGCGCAGCAGCTGCCGTCGTTCTCCGTCGTGAGGGGGATCGGCGCCTACGACGCTCCGGAGGAGAAGGTGTTCGGCGAGATCAGCGACCTGGCGGTCGGGCACGACGGGACGATCTTCGTCCTCGACGGGATGTCCCAGCAGGTCAGGGCGTTCAGCCGGGAAGGGGCGTTCCTGACGTCGATCGGGCGGCCGGGCAAGGGTCCGGGCGAGTTCACCGGCGCGCGTGCTATGGCGCTGGACGGGGAGGGTGCGCTCTACGTACTCGATGAGCGCCTGGCCCGGATCTCGGTCCTGTCGCCCGACCGTACGCTCTCCTACCAGAGGTCGGTTCTGATCGACTATCACGCGACGGACCTGTGCTTCCTGGGCGATCGACTGTTCCTGGTCGGCCGTCACGAGGACGGGATGATCCAGGAGCTGTCGCCTGACGGCGCGCTGCTGGGCTCGTTCGGCAGCCTCTATGAGGGAGCGAACCCGCTGCTGAAGGCGTCCCTGAGTCTGGGCTTCATGCTCTGTGCCTCTGAGGCGCAGCTCATTCTGGCCGCCTCGCCGGTGCTGCCGCTGGTGCGTGCGTATGCGCCGGACGGCGATCTGGTGTGGAGCGCGACGCTTCCGGGGTTCAAGGCGACGATAATCGAGGAGCGGCTGGACGGATCTGTCAGGTACAACGTGGGTCCCGACAAGCAGTACCATATGCTGGAGTCGCTAGTGTACCTGCCGCCGGGTCTGGTGTTGGCGCAGGCGGGACTTCATACCCTGGGCTCCGGGTCGGACGGCGAATACGAGGCGATCAGCACGTGGGTCCTCTCCGCCGGTGACGGCTCCGTTGTCACGCGCACGGACACGCTGCCGTTGCTCAAGGATATCGGCGGCGAGTACGCCTACGGGCTGATAGCGGAACTGTATCCCGTGGTGACGCAGTACCGGTTTGCCAGTCGTGAGGGTCGCTGACCGATGACGAGCCTGGCCAGTAAGATGTTGAGTTACGGAATCGGCGTCGGCTTCGGTGCCGTCGTGGCGTTTTGCGTGGCGCTCTTGTTCGGCCAGCCGGACGATGTGACGCCGGCGCCGGATTGGGATCTCGAGCGGGGCACGACCGAGCAGATCCGGATGATCTTCATCGGCTCGTCGACCTGCGGGGCGCACCGCGATGCGGGCTTCAGGGCGGCGATCGCGACTGCGAAGCGAGCGCTGGCCGAGCGGTTCACCGGCGCGGGTAGACAGTTTGCCAGCGCCGGTGTCGCGATCGATTGGCGGATCGAGGACGGCATCGAGTTCCTGGCCGAGTTCGGCGAGTTCGACGAGATCATCGTGGGCGGCAACTGGCTCAACTCGGGCGCGATACGCTACGTCTGGGAGGACTTCCCCGGATCGTCGGTGGTGCCACAGGTGGTGGTGGCGAGGCGGTCGGTCAACGTATCGGGCAGCACGATAGCCGTGGGCGAGGAGGAACTTCTTGCAAGATTGGCGGGGGCCGAGCAGATCATGGAGTGGGTGGATCTGGGGGTGCCGCTCGTGCAGCGGTGAGGTAGTGCCGTGGACAGCACAGTCATGACGCGAGGGGTCGAGGTAGCGCAGCGGTTACCGGAGCCGATTGTCCGTCCTGAAGAGCTGCCGGGGGCTCACAAGGACATCCCGGTGCGGGCGTTTACCGTCAGCCTGTTCGCGCTGGGCGCGGCGCTCGTGGGTGCGTTTACCAGTCCCGAGTTCCTGGGCGGCTACGACGCCCTGTCCTGGCTTCTCCTGCTCGTACCCGTCTTCCTGTTCTCGTACTACCGCGGATGGTGGGGGAGCGTACGCATACTCGTTGGCGGCGTCGCCCTGGTACTGACCGTCGAGCTGGTAGTTGCGCTCATCTTCGGGTTGGCCGTCGGGTGGCTATTCCTGTTCCTAGTGGCGCTGGTGCTCGTGGCTGTGGGCATCGGGTCGGGTATTCTGTCTGAGCTTCTCCATCGGGAACGGCTGCTGGCACTCGCCTACGCCTACAGCGATCCGTTGACCGGGCTGCCCAACCGGCGGCTGCTCGATTTCATGCTCGACAAGGTGTTCGCCGCCGGGCAGCGGGGTCACGCCTACTCGGTCGTGCTGTTCAGCGTGGACAAGCTGAAGGAGTACAACAGCCGGTATGGCCGCGCGGCCGGGGACGAAGCGCTTCACCTGTTGGCCAAGGTCATCGACGAGCAGACGCGGCGGATGAACACCAGCGGCCGGTACTACGGCGACAAGTTTCTCGCGGTTTTGCTCGGTGCGGACCGGGACGCGGCATGGTTGTATGCCGAGCGGGTGCGTGAAGCGATCGCGGATCTCACACTGCCGACAGGGGCCAGGCTCACGGTCAGTGCAGGGATCGCCCTGGCGAATCCCTCGGGCAGGCACTGGGAGGAACGGGTCGGGGCGGCAGAGAGCGCGATGGGGCGCGCGAAGTCGCTGGGCGGCGACTGTTCTGTCTGTGCCGGCGAGTATTGAGCCGCTGATCGCAGGCGGCCTCGCGCCGGGCTCACCCCAACTCGTTGATCAAGTCTAGAAGTAGCTTCGGCTCGGTATCTCCTCCGTAGAGCTCACCGTCGTATCGTCAGACACAGCCATCGTGTAGCGGGCCGTCGGGCTGCCGGGGCGGATCCTGGCATAGCCGCTCGGGGCCCCGCATCTTGAGGTCGTCCAACGTTTCGGCTTCCGGGAGCCTGCCACCTGCCATCGGAGGTGAGGGTCATGATAGGCCGGCCGTGCGCGCTCGTCGTGTCGCTCTCGTTGCTGCTGGCGCCGGACGCGGCGCGAGGGCAGACCCAAACGTCGGAGCTGAACCTGGGTCGCGTGACCGCGATCGACCGATCGCTCAACGCCAGCCCGACCGCTGAGAACCTGTTCATCGTCCCGCAGAGCTACAACTTCGAGGTCGACTACAAGATCCAGGACACCAAGCGGTCGGAGCCCTTCAACACGCGCGCGACGGCCGAGCTCCTGGTACAGGACGTGTTCGGCCGACTCGGCCGGCCGGAGGACTGGACCGTCGTCTGGCGCGACTCGAAGGAGCGTACGGACTGGAACCCGGTCCACACCTACAAGCTCGAGGGCTCGTTCTCGGGTAGCGGGACGCTCTCGGCGAGCGAGCTGATGCAACGTTTCGTGATCCGGCTGAAGGCGGAGAGCGGCAGGTCCTCCGACACGGAGAGCCAGGGCTTCACGGTCGTCCGGCAACCGAGCCGCGGGAACCTGCTGTTCCTGCACGCGCTGATCGAGAACGAGGCGGCGAAGGCGGGCTACGGCCTGTTCCTCGCCCATGTGGAGGAGTACGCCGACGGCGGGTCATCGGAGGAGCTGCTGGCGGCGGCCGCCGAACGGCTGATGTACAATGCGCGGATGTTCATCGAGTACTACGACATCTACACCGATCCGGGCGGCAACTGGGCGGACATCATCGTAGAGGCGCTCGAGCTGGTACCGGGCTTCCACGCTGTGAGCGAGGTCTGGATGCTGGCCGAGTACACGACGATGGCAATGGATCTGATCAACGATGTCAATTCGGGCGTGTCGTCGGCGATCAACATGGCGGCGTACGAGAGCGGTATGGAGGCCGCCAACGACTACATGCGGTCGGGCTACTGCAACGCCGATCCGCTACAGGCGACGGCGGACGCGCGCGCCGCCCTCAGGGCCTACGGGTACGGCCGGACGCTCGATGCGGCGGGTACGGCGGCGCGGCTGGAGGGCGCGGTGGCCGGGCTGGAAGCCTACAGGGCGTGCGTGGCGGGCGCGGACAGCGTCTTCGTCGAAGACGTCACGAGCATGCGAGATTTCAACGCCACGCTCTCGCAGCGCGACAAGGTGCGGCAGCTGGGCGAGCAGCTGTTCGATCACCATCAGCGCTACGTGACGATGCATCAGCTCTCGCTGGCCGCCGTCGCGCTCGCGCTGCGTCCGCGACCGGTAGCGGCGGCGGTGTGCGGGGACGGCCGCTGCAGCGGGGGCGAGAACTGCGCCAGTTGCCCGCCCGACTGCTGCCGGCCCGGCGACCGGTGCTTCGCTGTGCCGGCCGGCGGCCAGCCGACCCGCAGCTTCACCATCGACTATAGGGACGACCGGGCGCTCAAGCGGCTGCACATCGACCGGGACGATTTCCTGCGGCGGCTGTCGCCCACGGCTCGCGACGTCGAGTTCATCTGGACGCTCGAGCTGGTGGGGCGGGCTTACGGGTCAGCCGACCGCGGTCAACCCGGGATCCGCGTGTCGGTGAACGGCGAGCCGGTCTGCGAGTTCCTTCCGCACGAGCATTTTCCGCCGGACCGGTTCGCGGAGGAGCCGGTCTGCTCGATGCCGATCGTCCGGATCCGCAACCTGCGGCTCCAGGTCGTCGGTCCGTTCAGGGAAGGCTGGAACACCATCCTGTTGACGACGGACAGCCACTGGGAGTACAACGGCCTTCGCATCGGGCTGGATCCGGCGCACGACTGTGACCGCAGCGCCTGGGACAACGATTGGAACAGGAGCATCGATCCCGCCCGCCTGGAAGGCGAGCTGATGATCTTCCAGGAGATCGAGGCGCGGTAGGCGGCCGGCGGCGCGAGGCCCCGCATCCCAGGAGTCGTCTGCGGCCTGGACCCCGTGCTGCAACGCTTGGGGCCGCTTAGGTGTTTCTATACCTTGAGCCCTGTGTGGCCGAGCTTACCGCTCGTGCCTCGAAGTACCCTGTATAGAGAGTGCGTCTGGATCAGGCTCGCCGGCGCTGTCGTGCGAGTCGAGGAGAGGGAACACGCCTATGATACGACGATTGGGCAGCCTGACCGTCCTGGTGGCAGCCAGCACGACGATCTCGTGGTCCGGGGCGGTTGCCCAGGAGCCTGCAGCGGATTCGGCGGTGCAGGCTCTTAGTGTATTCCTCGATTGTAACGGGCGGAATTGCGACTTCGATCACTTCCGGCGCGAGATCACGTGGGTGAACTGGGTCCGCGACCGGACCGATGCGCAGGTGCACCTCCTGGTGACGACGCAGCGGACGGGTGGTGGCGGGGATCACTACACGCTCGAGTACTTGGGCCAGGGCGTCTTCGCCGGCCTGGAGAAGTCGCTCTCCTACATCTCCGATCCCGACGACACCGATGCGGAAGTACGAGAGGGCCTCACCCAGACCATCGCGCTGGGGCTGGTACAGTTCGTCGAGACGACTCCGCTGGCTCCGCGGCTACGGATCGTGTACGAGGAGCCCGAGGTCGCGCTGTTGCAGCGGGAGGAGCAGGATCCGTGGAACCTCTGGGTCTTCCGGCTGAGCTTCGACGGCTCGCTGGAAGGCGAGAAGTACGATAACAGCTACTCGGTCAGTGGTGGTGCGAGCGCCGACCGTGTGGCCGAGGACTTGAAGGTCAATATCGACCTGGACGGCCGGAAGCGGCGCCGCGAGATCGAAATCGTAGACGAGGATACCGATAGCGTCGAGGTGGAGGTTTACGAGGACTGGGACTACTCCGCTGATGTCCTCATGGTGTGGAGCCTGAGCGATCACTGGTCACTGGGCGGTACGGCCGCCGCCGACGTATCGACGCGCGTCAACAGGGACCTGGCGCTGTTCGGGGGGCCGGCCATCGAGTACAACATATTCCCGTACCACGAGTCGACTCGCCGTCAGCTGACGTTCCGCTACAAGGTCGAGGCGGCGGCCTTCTGGTACATGGAAGAGACCGTGGAAGGCGAGACGCAGGAGATCCTGCCGCGGCACAGCCTGATCGTCGGGGCCGCCGTCCAGCAACCGTGGGGCGAGATATACGGATCGCTCACGGGAGTGCAGTACTTGCACGATCTGAGAGTTCACAGCATCAGCGCCTTTGCGAACCTGGAGTACCGGCTGTTCCGCGGTTTCAACTTTGACATTGACGTCGAGATCGCCCGCGTCAAAGACCAGTTCTATCTATCGGCGGCGGGGCTCGATCCGGAGGACATCTACCTGAGGCGACGCGCCAGGGAGACCAATTTCCGGTACGAGCTGAGCGTCGGGTTCAGCTACCGTTTCGGCTCGAAGTTCGCCAACATCGTGAATCCGCGAATGGGCGGTTTCGGTCGCTACGGGCACTTCTAGTCGGCGTTGGGATGGCGCGTCGGCCGGTGAGACTCGCGGCGCGCCAGGCGGAATCCCCAGATAGATAGGGCCAGGAAGAGCAGGCCGCCCCAGGAGAGCCAGACGGGGAACTCCCAGGCGCCGGCGCTGATGGGCGTACGGGCGATCGCGCGTACGA